>CAJXBY010000001.1 GCA_913051905.1 uncultured Gammaproteobacteria bacterium
AACTGAACGTTAACCAGCACGCCCGGATCGATGTCGACACGGGCCCGCTGATCACTGTGGACGGAGGTGCGGGCTACGGCCAGGTGATCGGGTTGGAGGCGATGGACATCGGTATCGAAAGGGCCAGGCAACATGGGGTGTGTGTGCTCGCAACCCGGCGCTCCTTTCACCTGGGACGAATCGGCGCCTGGGGCGAGCGCTGTGCTGACGCGGGATTGGTATCAATGCACCACGTCAACGTGGTCGGCCATCAGGGCCTGGTCGCGCCGTACCGTGGCTCCGACGCCCGTTACGCCACCAATCCCTACTGTTGTGCACTGCCAGAAACCCCGGGCCACGAGCGGGTGGTACTGGATATGGCCACCACAATGATGGCCCACGGCAAAATCCGGGTGGCCCGCAACAAAGGCGAACAACTCCCTGAAGGCGTAGTCATCGATGGTCACGGCAGGCCCAGCACCGACCCCGACGTCATGTTCCAGTCGCCGCAAGGTGCCATGATGCCTTTCGCCTCCTACAAAGGTTACGGACTCGCGCTGATCTGTGAACTGTTCGCCGGGGTGCTGAGCGGCGGCGGGACCTGCCGGCCGGAAACCAATCGTGAACACGACACCATTCTTAACAACATGCTGTCGGTGATCATCGACCCCACCCGTATGGTTGGACAGGATTTCTTCGACAACGAGGCGGCTGCGACCCTCAGTCACGTCAAGGCTTCACCACCAATGAATTCCGATGAGCCCGTGCTGGTACCGGGCGACCCGGAACGGGCAACAGGAAAACAACGCCGTGCCGACGGAATTCCAGTCGATGAGCAGAGCTGGCAGCTGTTCACCGACGCCGCCCTGGAGGTCGGGATCACCGAGGAGCGGATCGAGGCGCTTGCCAGGATCTGACCCGACAGCGCAACGGTTCAGTTCACCCCGAGAGTACCGGGCCAAACAGGGTCGGCGCTTCTTTCAAGGTATGGGGTGTGGAAAGGCTCCCCGTCGACCTTCGTAAGCCGCCCCGACCCGCACCGCCATCGACTCATCGAGACCACGGGCAAGAACCTGTAAGCCCCCGGGGAGCCGACCCGATGTCAGTCCCATCGGCACGGACAGCCCGCAAAGGCCGAGATAGTTGCCCGCGCGGGTAAAATGCGCCGGCGTTGATGACTGGTCGACCTCATCCAGTGCCACAGCCGGGGTCGGTACCGTCGGGGTCAACAGGGCATCAATACCCCGCAGGCTTTCGAGAAAATCCGCCTGATCCTGACGCCGCTGCATAAGCGCCTCAATGTAGTCGCGCGCCGATTTGCTCTGTCCCAGAAGAATCCGGGGTCGTACGTCCGGGTCGATCGGCAGATCCTCTGACTCGAACAGGGCTCCATGGTGGAAATACCCCTCCGAACCGATGATCGTGGCTGTTGCGGTGGTCAGATCGGCAAAGTCCATCGGGCCGGTGAAGGTGACAAGTTCAGCACCCAGGCTTCTGAGCTCTTCGCAGGCAGCATCATAAAGCGACAGAATCTCGTTATCGACAACGGCCCGTTCGGTGCTGTTCAGTACACCCAGCCGCAGGCCGTTGACGCCCTGGTTCAAACTACCGAACAACCCATTGCCGGCATTCATGTCACGTTCAGTATCGAGCGGATGCCTACCCAGCATCACCTCGAACATCAGTACTGTGTCGGCAACGCTACGGGCCATCGGTCCGGGTGTGTCCAGGGTGTGGGACAAAGGCATGATGCCGTCGGTCGGCAGCAGGCCTTCAGTGGTTTTGAGGCCGACGATACCGCACCAGCCCGCAGGCAACCGGACCGAACCGCCCGTATCGGTGCCGACCGCACAGCCGGCCATACCGGTCGCGACCGAAACCCCTGAACCGCTTGATGAGCCACCCGGCGTACGGACTGTCTCGAGATCCCAGGGGTTCTGCGGAGTGCCCATGTGCGTGTTGGTACCCCAACCCCCCATCGCGACCTCGACTGTCTTGGTCTTGCCAATAAGGATGCCTCCAGCGGCGAGTAAACGACGAGCGATAATGGCCGTCGCCGGGGACACGCGATCCAGCATGGTCTTTGAACCACCGGTCGTTATCCGCCCCTCAACGTCCACAATGTCCTTGAGGGCAAATGGCACCCCATGGAACGGGCCGATACGATGGCCACTGGCACAAGCCCTGGCCGCGGCCTCGGCCCCCGCCATCGCCTCGTCTTCATAGACCACTTGAAATGCCCCCAGCTGACCGTCGAGGGAACTGATCCTTTCAAGGCAACGCTCAACAGCACCCACCGGGCTCATCGACCCGTTTTCTATTCCCCGTGCAAGATCCGTAACAGACAGATAAGTCGAATTGCTCATTCTTTATGCCTTTTGAGTTGAGGCGGAGCCCCTCCGCCGTAGTTAGCTCTTTTGAGGGTCCAGGTCGAGTCGCACCACCTGGCCGATACCCGGTGCATCCGCACCGGGGTATCTGGTCATCACCAGCGGGTCGTGCCCCGGCACCACGTGATCCGATGTACTGGCAAGTGTCACCAGGCGCTTGAATCCCTTCAGCATGTCAGAGACATTGTAGACAAGTGGAAACGGCGCAGCGTCCTCGAAGTTTGCGTAAAAGTGGCTGGCATCACTCGCCAGCACCACCCAGCCGCGGGCAGTCATGACCCGCACACACTGCATGCCCATGGTGTGACCCCCGATATGGTGGACCGTCACACCCGGAGCGAGCTCACTGTCGCCACTGTGAAACACCACCCTGCCACGGAACACCTGGCGCACCATCTCGACGATGTGATCCACAGTGTAGGCACCGGCGAAGTAACCCTGGGTCATGTGCGGCCCGGTCGCGTACTGCATCTCAAGTTCCTGCAGATGAAAGCGGGCAGCCGGAAAGTCCTGCAATGAGCCCGCGTGATCGTAGTGCAGGTGGGTCACGATCACATCGCTGACCTCTCGAGAGTCAATGCCGAGCACGGCCAGACCCTCGGCGGGTGTATCCCCGTAGTCACACGCCCAGGTGCCATTCGACTCATCGGTCCGTCTGGTCCACTCGGCCCGGTCAAATCCGGTATCGACGACGATGGTCCGGTGGGCATTGCGCAGTGCCCAGATGTAGTAAGCAATCGGCTGATCGTGGTCATGCTCTGGGTCGGTCCAGCCGCTGATGATGAAGTTCTCGTGCTTTTTCCGATTCGAGCGCACGGCATAACACAGGGCGTAGACTTCGTAAGACTCCGGGTCGGCCATGATAGTTTCTCCGGTATTCGAGAATGATAGTCTGGAACGGGGCACCCGCGAAGGGTCAAGTCTACCGCCGTACAAGCCAGCTGACACGAATCGTCACAGATGCGGCATAACCCTCTCTGTCACAGCCTGTGGTGATATTTCGATCCTGCCGTGGCATGATGATCTCCAGATCGCGGATCTATCACCGGAAAACACGCTGTCCAAAACCACCAGGAGAATGCAGCATGACTGAAAGAAGCAGCATCGGTGTTGTCGGACTGGGGAACATGGGTCTGCCCATCGCATTGAATCTGGTTAAAGAAGGTTACTCCGTCGCCGGAGTCGAGATCGACCAGGACCGCTGGGAGCCTGCCGAGGGACTCACCTACGTGGCCGATGCAGCGGCGGCACTCGCCACGACCGACACCTTGCTGCTCAGCCTGCCGGATGGCAAGGGGGTTCAAGGATTCCTCTCTGAATTACTTGAACTGTCGCTACCCGATACGGTGACGGTCATCGACACATCGACCATCGGACCGAAGACCAGCCAGGCAATCTCCCAGCAACTGGCCGGCTCTTCGATTCGCTACCTGGACAGCCCGGTGTCCGGCGGCGTACGCGGCGCCAAAGCAGGCACCCTGGCCGTGATGTGCGCAGGCTCGCGGGCACTGTACGACCAGGTGCAGCCGGCACTGGCCACCTTCACTGCCAACCAGTTCTTCATCGGTCCCGAACTGGGGCAAGCGCAGGTCTTGAAGATCCTGAACAATTTCCTCTCGGCTACAGCGCTCGCCGCCTCCAGCGAAGCACTTCTTTTTGGTCAGGCCCACGGCCTGGATCTAACCGACATGTGTGACGTCATCAATGTCTCAACGGGCATGAACACCGCGACCCTGGACAAGATTCCCCGACAGGTCGCAAGTGGCGAGTACAACGCCGGATTCACCAATTCTCTGATGTACAAGGACATCTCGCTGTATCTGGACAGTTGCCAGGAACTGGGTAAACCGGGCAGGATCAGCCAGACAATCGTCGACTTCTGGGGTGCCTTCACGGCGTTGTCGCCCCAGTCCGATGCGACTAACATATTCCGCTACGTTGACCAAACGCTCTAACCGCCCCGCGCTCGTGGCAGCAACCGCCTGCAACCGACTCAGGGCAAGGATTCCTCACGCCTAATGAAAATCTGCATCATCGGTGCCGGCGCGATGGGCGGCCTGTACGGTGGCCGACTCATCATGGCGGGCCAGGAGGTGTCGTTCGTCGATAGCCGGCAGGACGTGGTCGACAACATCAACCAGAATGGGCTGCACGTCACTGGGATCGATGGTGAACACCGGATTCCAGGGCGGGCCTCGATCGATGCGGCCGATTTTGAACCGGTCGATATCGCATTCATACAAACCGACACCAACAACACCGGCAACGCGGCTCTGCACGCGCAGAAGGTACTGTCAGCAGACAACGGCTGGGCAATCACTTTTCAAAACGGCATCGGCAACGTCGAGACTTTGCAGGATGTGCTCGGCCCAGCACGGGTTGTAGGCGGCATCAGTTACCACAGCGCGGCCTCGCAGGCACCGGGTCATTCCAATCACACCAACGCGGGTCGGACATTCATCGGCGAATTGAACGGGACGACCACCGGCCGCATTCGGCAGTTGGACGAACTACTGACCGGGGCCGGATTCAACGTGACCATCGCAAAGGACATCGAGAGCGTCATTTGGAGCAAGTTCGTACTCAACTGTGCGGTAAATCCCATCAGCGCCATTACGGGCCTTCGAACCGGCGAGATCGGTACCAGTGAGTCTGCACGAGTGTTCCAGCAGGGGATCCTCGACGAGGTGCTCGAAGTCGTGCGGGCGAGGGGCATCTCGCTGGGTGACATGGACCCCAGGGCCACGGTGGAAGGGTTTACTGGACGGTTGTTCAATCGCCCATCGATGCTTCAGCACATGGACGCCGGACTGCCGACAGAAATCGATTCGCTGAACGGTGCCGTCGTTCGCGAGGGCCAGGCGCTCGGCGTCGATACCCCGTTCAACGAAGCGCTGACTCTGCTCGTCAAGGCCCGCAATGCTCAGGTGATCCAGGCCCTTCACGGACCGGCGATCGACTATGAGGCACTGGAAGCCAGCGCCCGGAACAATCCCTGATCTGCAACGAAACAATCACTCGAGACTTTCTTTGGAGGAGGTAGAACATGCCGTATGCCACAGCTGACGATGGTATTAACCTGCACTATGAGATCACTGGTGCCGGAGAACCGCTGGTGTTCGTACACGAATATGCAGGAGATCACCGCAGCTGGGAACCGCAGATGCGGTATTTCGGCCGTCGCTACCAGTGCGTGACCTATGCGGCGCGGGGCTACCCGCCTTCGGACGTCCCCGACGACTTGGAAAAATACTCGCAGGACCGCGCCCGGCTGGACATCCTTACCATTCTGGATCACTGCGGCTTCGACAAGGCTCATGTATGTGGACTGTCAATGGGCGGTTTTGCGGCCCTGCACTTCGGGTTGCATCACCCGCAACGCGCTCTGTCTCTGGTCGTTGCGGGCTGTGGTTATGGCGCAGAAAAAAACATGCAGGATCAGTTCCGCGTGGAGGCGGAAGCGACAGCCAGCTTCATAGAAGAGTTCTCCAACGAAGCCTTTGCCGACAAGTATGCCGAGGGCCCAACCCGTGTACAGTTCAAGAGCAAAGATCCACGCGGCTGGCTGGAATTCAGGAACCAACTGGCAGAACATTCTATCCGTGGCTCGGTTCTGACCATGCGGGGGGTGCAGGCTCGCCGGCCATCGCTGTACGACCTTGAAGATCAGATGCGGCAACTCACCGTACCGACCCTGATCCTGACAGGCGACGAGGACGAGCCCTGCCTCATTCCCGGAGTGTTCATGAAACGCCTGATCCGCAGTTCCGCCCTTATCACGCTGGCCAATGCCGGGCACACTATCAATCTTGAAGTGCCGGACGAATTCAATCAGGCGGTCGACCAGTTTCTCACCCAGGTCCGCTCAGGCCGTTGGCCGGTACGCGAAGCAGCAACCGAAGCGGGAGGCTCCATTCTCGGAATGAATGAAGATCAGAGTTGATCGCGGCGCCAGCCTGAACCCGCAATCGTGAATGACTCCCGACCAGTTCTTGCGATCGTCCTGATGATCGCCTCGATCGCGTTTATCTCCGTGGTTGATGCGACCTGCAAAGCGTACACTGACGAACTGCACGCGGCACAACTGGTGTGGGGTTACTTTATCGGAATCCTTACCGCGCTCTTCCTTTATTACAGTGTGCGCCGGGTCCGGTTACGGGACCTGATCGGTACTGACCGGTTTCTGCTGCTGTGGCTACGCTCGGCTCTCCTCGTCGGGTCAATCATGTCGCTGTTCGTCGGTCTGACCTATCTGCCACTCACTGATGCGACGGCCATCGGCTTTATGGCGCCGCTGTTTATCACCGCGCTTTCCGTAGTCTTACTCAAGGAGCAGGTGGGGTTTCACCGCTGGCTGGCTGTCGTTGTCGGACTGATCGGAGTGGCCATTATCGTGCGGCCGGGCGGCGGGGTCTGGCACTGGGCCGCGATCATGCCACTGATAGGAGCGGTCTGCTTTGCCCTCTACCAGATCATCACTCGAATGATGACAGCAAGTGAATCCACTTACACCATATTGTTTTACACGGGCCTGGGAGGCGTATTCTGGAGCACGCTGGTCGTCATCTTCTTTTGGCGGGAACCCCAGCCCGAACACTGGCTGGTGTTCTTTGCCACCGGAATCCTAGGGGCTGCCGCGCACCTGTGCCTGATCGAGGCCTTCCGCTGGGCACAGGCGTCGCTGATCGCGCCCTTTAATTACATCAAGTTGATTTTCGTCGCCATCCTCGGCTATCTGCTGTTTGATGACGTACCGACGCTCAACACCCTGGTCGGCAGCGCCGTCATTATCGTGGCCGGCTGCTATGTGCTGTACCGAGAACCACCCCTAACACCAAATCACTCGGCGACGGGATCCTAGCCCGAAAAATCTGACGCCGAAGACATTACTGTTCACAGATGTACACAGGGTAGACTGGAGGACCTTATGGCCATGGAACTTCATCCCCTACACGAAACCATCGGCGCGAACGTCACGGGACCTAATCTCTCGCAGAAAATCGATGAGGACATGTTTCAAAATATCCTCGTTCAGTTCCAGCAATACGCCCTGCTGGTCTTTCCCGACCAAAACCTGACCGACGAACAACAGATCTCTTTCAGCGAGCGTTTCGGCCCGCTGGAGATCACCAAGACCGGCAGCGATGGTGCAGGCACACGGCGGGTGCGTCTGACCAACATCGGACCGGACGGTGCCGCGCTGCCGCCAGACCACCGCCAGAACCTGATTGGCCGGGCGAACCGCCTGTGGCACGCCGACAGCTCCTTCAAGCCGGTCCCGGCCTGGGCATCGATCCTCTCGGCTCGGGAAGTACCGACAGAGGGTGGCAACACCGAGTTCGTCAACATGCGAGCCGTCTACGCTGCACTGCCGAAAGGCCTCAAGACAAAGATCGAAAACCGCGTGGCGGTACACGATTTCGCCCACTCCCGTGGACAGGTGAAAGCCGAACTCATGACCCATGCCGAACGCGCCGAAGTACCGCCGGTGCGGCAGGCCCTGGTGCTCGACCACGGGCCGAAACTTGGCCGCTCGCTGTACATCGGCTCCCACGTCAGCCATATCGAGGGCCTTTCCGCAGCAGAAAGCGACCACCTGATCGACTCACTGTTGACCTTTGCGACCCAATCGCAATTTATCTACAGCCACCGCTGGCATCGGCACGACCTCGTGATGTGGGATAACCGCTGCGTGATTCACCGCGGCACCCCGTACAGAGACGACCGGGAGCGTCGCTGCCTGGTTCGGACCACCGTTGCCGGTACCGCACCGACCCTCCCTGAGGGCTGAATGAGCATTCCGGCGGAGGAGACATTCGACTTCATCATTATCGGCGCGGGCTCGGCGGGCTGTGTGCTGGCCAATCGGCTGTCGGCGCGGCCGAACACCACCGTACTGCTACTCGAGGCGGGCGGCAGGGATCGCCATCCTTACATTCATATTCCTGCTGCCTTCATCAAGACATTCACCGACCCGCGCTTCAACTGGTGTTTCGAGACCGAGCCGGTGCCTGCGGCCGGCAACCGGTCGATCTTCTTTCCTCGCGGTAAAGTGCTGGGCGGTTCGAGTTCGATCTCGGGACACCTCTACGTGCGCGGCCAGGCCGAGGACTACGATACGTGGGCAGCACTTGGCAATCCGGGCTGGTCCTACGCCGACGTCCTGCCCCTCTTCAAAGTCCAGGAAGACCGCTCCAGCGGTGAGGACGCCTACCACGGTGCGGGTGGACCCCAGCATGTGTCAGATATCCACGAGCGCCACCCACTGTGCGAGGCCTTCATAGAAGGTGCGGTTGGCCTTGGCCTGCCGCGCAATCCAGACTACAACGGCGCCGAGCAGGCGGGTGCAGGCTATTACCAGAGGATGATCCGCCACGGCCGCCGGCACAGCGCAGCAGTGGGTTTTCTGCATCCGGTTCTGGAGCGGACAAACCTGACCCTCAAAACCCGCGCCCACGTCACCCGCCTCGAGTGCACAGGTGGTCAGGTCAGCGGGGTCAGCTACCACCAGGACGGGCGTACACGACGTGCCGCCGCCCGCCGCGAGACCCTGCTCTGCGCCGGGGCGATCGCCTCGCCGCAGTTGCTTCAGGTCTCCGGCATCGGACCCGGTCCACTGTTACAGAAACTCGGCATCCCGTTGGTACACGACGCCCCGGGGGTCGGCGAAGGCCTGCAGGACCACTACGCGGTGCGGGTCAGCCACCGCGTCAACCGCGCCATTACTCTTAACCACCGTGCCCGCGGCTGGCGACTGTGCTGGGAACTCATGCGCTGGTACACCTCGGGCAGCGGCCTACTGGCCTTCAGCCCGGCGCACGCTTTTGCCTTTGGCTGCTCCGATCCCGGGCTTGCCCGGCCGGACCTGCAGTTCGTGTTTACCCCTGCGAGCTACGCCGACTCGACCGGACCGGTCAGCCGACTGCAGGACGAGCCAGGAATGACCTGCGGCGTATGGCAGACAGTGCCAACGAGTCGCGGGCATGTGTACGCCCGGTCTGCCGATATCCGGGATGCACCGGCGATCCAGCCCAACTATCTGGACACAGAGCACGACCGCAATGTGATCGTACAGGGGCTTAAGTGGTGCCGCCGGTTTCTGCAGACCGAGCCTCTCGCTCCAGACCGCGGACCGGAGCTTCTGCCGGGGGCCGCCTGTGAAAGCGATGACGATCTGCTAACCTACGCGGCCTCGACGGGCAGTACGGTCTATCACCCGGTCAGCACCTGCCGGATGGGGCGTGACGCCCTAGCGGTTGTGGACCCCGAACTGAAACTGCGCGGCATGACGGGCCTGCGGGTGGTCGACGCCTCGGTGATGCCCACCATGGTGTCGGCGAACACCAATGCGGCCACGCTGATGATCGCAGAGAAGGCCGCGCAACTCATACCGGATGCCTGAACCGAAAGACAATGACAAGGAGCTTTCATGATTGAACTTCACAACGCGGCACTGGCCAAACTGCGCAGCGGGGAACTCTCCATCGGCATCGGTCTGCGCCAGGCCCGTACGGTGGATATCGGCAAAGCCATGAAGACGGCTGGCTTCGACTGGCTCTTCATTGATATGGAACACAATGCCATGGACGTCGATATCGCTGTACAGATCAGCGTGGCAGCTCAGGACGCCGGCATCGCGCCGATCGTCCGGGTACCCGGTCACGAGCACTATCACGCCACACGAGTGATGGACGGCGGTGCGCAGGGGATCGTAGTACCCCATGTGGACGACGCAGAGACCGCTGCCCGGATCGCCTCGAACTGTCGTTACCCGCCAGTCGGCCACCGTTCGATCACCGGCGCCCTGCCCCAACTGAATTTCCAGGCGCATCCACTCAAAGAGGCCACCGAGGCCATCAACCGCGAGACGCTGGTCGTGGTCATGCTGGAGACCCCAACCGCCATAGAGAACGCCGAGGCCATTGCCGCCGTACCGGGCATCGATTCGCTGCTGATCGGGACTAATGACCTCACGCTTGAAATGGGCATCCCCGGCCAACTCGGCGACGATCGCATTGTGGCCGCCTACGAACGGGTGATCTCAGCCTGTCAGGCCAACGGCAAGTTTCCCGGCATGGGCGGGGTGTACACCCTCGATCTCATGCAGCGCTACATCGCCATGGGCGCCCGGCTGATTCTCGGCGGTAACGATTTCTCGCTGATGATGGATGCAGCACGCGGCCAGGCAACGGCGGTGCGAGATATGCTGGCCTGAGCACCAGGCAACCCTTTGAACGGACCGGAGATTTAAGACCGTGATTGACTTTTACACCTCACCCACCCCTAACGGCCGCAAGGTCTCCATCGCACTGGAAGAACTCGGCTTGGACTACACCGTCAAGCCGATCAGTCTGGGCAATAACGAGCAGCACACGCCCGAGTTTCTGGCCATATCTCCCAACGGCAAGATCCCGGCCATCGTCGACCATGACACCAGCACGACCCTGATGGAGTCCGGTGCTATCCTGCTGTATCTCGCCGACAAGACCGGTCGACTGATGCCGACGGAGCCGTCGCACTACTGGCGAGCGATGGAATGGCTGATGTGGCAGATGGCGGGCCCCGGCCCGATGCTGGGCCAGGTGCATCACTTCGTGAAATTCAACGCCGGCAAGAGTGCCTACGCCGAAGAACGTTATCTCGCTGAAGGACATCGCCTGTACGGCGTACTCGACCGACGCCTGGCCGAACGGGAATTCATTGTCGACACGTACTCGATGGTCGACATCGCAGTGTGGCCCTGGATATCACGTTTCAACTGGCAGACCATAGATATTGCCTCCTTTCCGAACGTCACCCGCTGGTACACCGCGATCGCCGGCCGCCCGGCCGTCCAGAAAGGCTATTCGGTTCCGAGAGACGCCGGTCCCATACCCATGCCGGGTGACTGAAACCCTTCGCACGAGTTATTCCCATCATGAGTACAGCCGATATAAAAGCCCTGACCTTTGATACGGGCGGCACGATCCTCGACTGGCACACCGGCTTTACCCGTGCACTGGCGGAAACCGGGCGTCGACATGACCTGGAGAGAGACTGGGCCGTTATCGCCAACGACCTGCGCCGCCGTTCGCTGCAGAAAATGCTGCACCTGGGCGAGCACGAACCGCCCGGCTACAACTTCGACGACGCCCACCGAATGGTGCTCGACGAACTCATCGAGGAACACGGCATGCAGGCCTTCTCGACTGCCGAGCGTCGTGCGATCTGGTGGGACACCGTACACAGCTTCACGTGCTGGCCCGACTTCCCGCAGGTACTGCCCAGGCTTCGCGAGAAACTGATCTGCGCATCGTTCACGATCCTGAGCTTTCGCATCATTATCGATACCGCCCGTCAAAACGGCCTGTCGTGGGACGCGGTCATCTCATGCGAGGCGATCGGCAAGTACAAGCCACTGCCGGAGGCGTACCAGGCAGCCGCCCGCTACCTGCAGCTGGAACCCGAACAGTGCTGCATGGTCGCCTGCCACAACTTCGATCTCGATGCGGCGAAGGCCGTGGGCTTTACCACCGCCTTCGTGCGCCGTCCGGACGAATGGGGTGCCGCCGGGCCGCCCGATCCCGAACCCAACCCGCAGCACGATATTGTGGTCGACGACTTTCCCGGCCTTGCCAGAGCGGTCGGCATCGAGCTGTAAAAGGCGGTCAGGCAAAACACAAAGGAGAACAAGTATGGAACTGGGACTGAACGGTAAAGGGGTGATCGTTACCGGAGGAAGCCGGGGAATCGGCTTCTCGACCGCCGAGGCCTTCGCCCGCGAAGGGGCGAATGTATCGATCTGTGCGCGTTCAGAAGGCCCGCTCGAGACCGCCAGAAAATCGCTCGCATCCCACGGCGGCACCGTGCACGCGGCTGCCTGTGACGTGTCGGATCCGGCGGCCCTTGCCGACTACTTTGCTGCCGCCCACCAGGCGCTGGGCGCGCTGCACGTACTGGTCAACAACCCCTCCGGATTCGGCCGCACGGACGACGAAGACGGCTGGCAGGTTTCCATTGACGTAGATCTGATGGCTCCGGTACGCGGCTCCTGGCATGCGGTACCGCTGATCGAGGCAGCCGGCGGCGGCGCCATCGTGCACATCTCATCGATCTCGGGTCTCACCCAGAGCCAGCGTACTCCGCCCTACGGCGCGGTCAAAGCGGCCTTGAACCAGTACACAATGACTCAGGCGTTGGACCTCGCACCCCGCGGTATCCGCGTCAACGCCATCGCCCCGGGCTCGATCTATTTCGACGGGGGGGTGTGGGGTAAGGCCGAGGTCGATAACCCGGCGCTCTTCCAGAGCATTCTCGAGAGCATTCCCGGCGGCCGCTACGGGCGGCCTGAAGAGGTTGCCGCCGTGGCCGTTTTCCTGGCCTCGGACCCCGGCTGCTGGGTGACCGGCCAGACCATCGCCGTCGACGGCGGCCAGATGCTCTGATGTGGCACCAATCGCTGCGGCGCCGTACCTAACCGAGATAAAATAGTCAGTGCAGACCCCACGGAGGACTCGCGCATGAACAAGGCACTGGACACCACACAACTCTCACCGGACCAGCTCGCTGAGGCCGAACACGAACTTCGCGTGCAGCTCGCTGGTGCCTACCGCCTGGTCGACCACTTTGGTTGGTGCGAGTTGATCTACGGCCACCTGACCGCGCACGTGCCAGGACCTGAGCCCCACTTTCTGATCAACCCTTACGGCTTGAACTACGACGAGGTCACGGCCTCGAACCTGGTCAAGATCGATCTGGACGGCAAGGTGGTGGAGCCGACAGAGCACCCGGTCAACGAGGCGGGATTCATTATCCACTCGGCGATTCACATGCAAACCGGAACGGACAACCGCGTTGTAATGCACACGCACAGTCGTTCGGGCATGGCGGTCGCTGCGCTCAAGGCGGGGCTACTGCCGATCAGCATGGGTGCGACCATTTTCTTCGATCAGCTCGCCTACCACGAGTACGAGGGTCCCAGCTTGTACCTGGACGAGCGCGAGCGTCTGCAGGCCTCGCTGGGCGACAAGAAGGCGCTGATTCTCAAGAACCACGGCCTGGTCACGGTTGGGGCGACCGTTGCAGAGGCCTTCTTGAGACTCTACCGGCTCGAGCGCGCCTGCCAGACCCAACTGGACGCGGCAGCAGCCGGCGAGCTCAATCTGCTGGATGATGAGGTGGCCCGTAAGTCCGGGCGCGACGTCAACCGCTTCATGGAATCGAGCGAGGATTACGGCGAACTCGAGTTTGCGGCCCTGCTGCGCAAGATCGACCGGATCGACGATTCCTACCGGCACTGACAACCCCTGGATAACGACCGTGCACCAAAACCCTGCCAACCAGAGCAACTGGCCTGATGTCCTCTACGACAAGTTGCGGTCGATGGACATCAGTCTGTTCACCTACGTGCCGGACGCCGGTCACAGCGCAATGATCGGGCGGGCCCTCGCCGATCCGGACGTCGTGACCGTGCCGCTCGCCACCGAGGAGGAAGGCGTCTCCCTGCTGGCCGGCGCACACCTGGGCGGGACCCGCGGCGCACTGCTGATGCAGAGCAGCGGCGTCGGCAACTGCATCAATATGCTCTCGCTGACCAACATCGGGCGCTTTCCGCTCGTCTCGATTATCAGCATGCGCGGCGACTACGGCGAACAGAACCCATGGCAGTTTCCGATGGGACAGGGCACCCAGCCGTGCCTGGAGGCCATGGGCACGATCTGCCAGCGGGTAGAGACGCCTGACGACGTGCTGCCGGCCGCCGAGGCGGCGGTCAACATGGCCTACCGCTCGGACCAGTCCGTCGCTCTGTTGCTCTCGCAGCGGCTGATCGGCGCCAAGCCGTTCTGAACGCAAAGCACCATCACTCCGAAGCAACCACCCAAAAGGCCCACTCAGACCATGGCAGCATCCCAGCCGGCAGCAAACGCACAGACCAGCTTTACCCTGGACCGCGGCGAAGCCGTGCCAGCAGTGGTTGGCGACCCGGACCATTTCCTGATCATCGCGGGCCTCTCCTGGTCGGCCAAGGACGTCGGTAAACTGACCGGCGAGGCACCGAACGCTTTCCTTATGGGCGGCGGCATGGGCGGCGCCATCACCATGGCCCTGGGGCTTGCCCTGGCCCAGCCCGAGCGGGCTGTACTGGCGGTGTTCGGCGACGGTGAGTGTCTGATGAACGCCGGCAGTCTGTCGACGGTCGGCTTCATGCAGCCGGACAACCTCGCAATGCTGTGTGTGGACAATGGCACCTACGGCGAGACCGGCAACCAGCTGACCCACACCGCACGCAACGCGGACCTTGAGTTGATCGCCAGGGGCTGCGGTATCGACAGCACCCTGACGGTGCACAGCGAAGAGCACTATGCCGACGCGGCCACCCTGCTGCGCAAGGATGGCGCGCCGCGGTTCATACTGCTGCGGGTCAGCGATGCCGCCCCGCCGTCCTACGGGCGCAACTTCGATGCCGTGGAACGCAAGACACTGTTCAGGCGTGCCCTGCTGGGCTGACGATATTTTCGCTTTAACGTAAATTCTTGCTTTCAGGCTGTAGGTTATTGTCCATCAATTTGCATCAAATGCCACCGGCTTCAAGGAGCTTATTCATGCGTCAACTGTTTGTACTGTTCCTAACCCTTCTCCTCAGTTTCAAAGCCTATGCCCTAGACAGCATCGAGGATTACATCAAGGAATACCCGAACCAGGAGCAGGTCAAGATGATGCGGGCCTGGCTTGAACACAACAGCCCCGGCACCTTCGCTTTTACCGGCCTGGTCGACCCCAGTGACACCACCGTGGTCACACCGCAGGCGACTGTGGATTACGGTTACAACTGGTTCAGCCTCTCCGAAGCACCGGCCGTGCTACACACGCCCCGCTACGAGCGGTTCTTTTCGGTATCGATCTTCGACATGCTGCACAACGTGCCGGCGGTGATCGTCAATCCGGAAAAACCGATCGTGCTGATGCGACCCGACCAGACCGCGCCTGCTGGCGACTTTCACGTCGTGGTGCTCGAGACCGACCAGGGCCTCGCCCTCACCCGGATGGTGGTGGTCGGTAATGAAGACGAGGTTGCCTTAACGACAGGGTAGCCCGTTCCCCTTCAAACACATTCGGTGAAACACAACCGGAGGCCTTCAGACTGGAAAGCACCTCGCCTACCCAGACTAATCCGCCAGCCGCACGGCCGCCACTGCCTGCACCACCGCCGCCTGACTGGGGTCGATGACTGGCACCTCCAGCGTCCCTGCCACCTGGCTCCTGAACCGGGCCATGCCCGCACAGCCGAGAATCAGTACATCAGCACCGTGCTGGTTGATCAGCGCATGCCCCACCTCGATCAGGCGGTCACCCGTTTCCTCGCCCTCAAGGCCGGCCACGCCGGTGCCTAATGACAGGCTCGCGGCATAACGCCCGCTCAGGCCCAGCTGGCGCACGTAGCGCTGCTGGCGGACCACCGAGCCTGGCAGGATGGCGATCACACCGAAGGCCTCGCCAAGATTCAGTGCCGTGGAATAAGCACTCTCGGCAATACCAAACACCGGGCTCGAAGCGACCTCACGCGCCGAGTGCAGGCCAGGGTCGCTGAAACAGGCCACTACAAAGGCATCGGCGCGGGCATCTTCCCGCCGGATGATCTCGCACATCGGGCCGACCACGCCGTCGACGTGACACTGAGTTTCGATGCCGGGCGGACCCTCGGCAAGCGTCAGACAATCGATGACCGGGCCGTCTGCGGTCCGCAGCGGATCCAGCGCGTCATCGATACTGGCAGTAACCACCTCGGACGAGTTGGGGTTGATCACCACGATCCGCCCGTTTGGCTCTTGAGCCCGCATGACCTGATCTCCCCTGGTTCAGCAGGCCACAGTGCCCGCCCTCTGTCGGTTCTGAGCCATTATATCGCCAACAATCAGGCCGGCAGAGGCACCCATGCGCTCTATCGTGGGAACTTCGACCCTCCAGAATTAAGCACCGTCTGTAGCCGAATGTATTGGAGGACAAATGGCAAAAATAATCTGCTATACGGTTTACCCAGACGAACTACAATCCAGTTGAATCAAGAGCCACAGAACAAGGAGAGACGACATGGCCAGGGTATTGACCGTAGGGGCAGCACAGCTCGGCCCCATCCAGAAAGCTGAAAGCCGCACCAGCGTGGTCAACCGCATGCTGGCACTGGTGGAATCGGCCAACGACAAGGGCTGTGACCTGATCGTATTCACTGAACTGTCGCTCACGACCTTTTTCCCGCGCTGGTACATGGAAGATCAGGACGAGGTCGACCAGTGGTTCGAGGCCGAGATGCCAGGGCCTGACACCCAGGCGCTGTTCGACACCACCCGACAGTATCAAATGGCCTTTCACCTGGGCTATGCCGAACTGATCGAGGAGAACGGGGAACTGCACCGCTACAACACCGCCGTCCTGGTCGACCGCGACGGGCAGATCGCAGGCAAATACCGCAAAGTTCACCTGCCGGGGCATGACGAGTTCGATACCGAACGCGATTTTCAGCATCTGGAGAAACGCTACTTCGAGGTCGGTAATCTCGGCTTTCCAGTGTGGCGCTTCCTGGACGGAATCTTCGGCATGTGCATCTGCAACGACCGGCGCTGGCCGGAGACCTATCGCGTCATGGGCCTGCAGGGCGTCGAGATGGTGGTACTGGGCTACAACACACCGACCACCAACTCACAGTCCGACGAAGCGCCACACGTGCGCGCCTTTCACAACCTGATCTCGATGCAGGCCGGTGCTTACCAGAACAGCACCTGGGTGGTCGGAGTTGCCAAGGCTGGCTGCGAAGACGGCCACGACCTGATGGGCGGCAGCGCCATCATCGCACCCACCGGTGAGGTAGTAGCCCAGTGCAGAACACTGGATGACGAACTGATCGTCGCCGACTGCGATCTTGATGCCACAACGTTCGGCAAGGAGACCATCTTTGATTTCGCCCGCCACCGGCGCATCGAGCACTATGGCCTGATCACCGAGCGGACCGGCGTGGAACTGCCACCCGAATGAGTTCGCGATGACCGAACTGGTGCGCTACACGGTAGACCGGGCGGTGGCGCTGATCACGCTGAACCGCCCCGAGCGGCTCAACGCCATGGACCAGGAGATGTTGGATGAACTGAGCGCGGCGGCCGCCCGCGCAGCCGGCGACGAGGCGGTCCACGCCGTGGTGCTCACCGGTGCGGGCAGCGCGTTCTCAAGCGGCTTTGATCTCAAGGCCCAGGCCGAAGATCCGCCGCAGGGAGTGGAGGCCTGGCGGCCGGTGCTGCAACGCGATTTCGATGCCTGCATGGCCTTCTGGCACCTGGAAAAACCCACCGTGGCTGCGGTGCACGGGCCGGCCCTCGCCGGTGCCTGCGAACTGGCAATGGCCTGCGATATCACCATCGCCTCCGAGAACGCCCTCTTCGGCGAACCTGAACTGCGCTTCGGTGCCGGCATCGTCTGTCTGCTGCTGCCCTGGATGGTCGGCCCCAAAAAAGCCAAAGAGATCATTCTGCTCGGCCTCGACAACGTCAGCGCGGCGGAAGCCCTGCAGATGGGACTGATCAACCGGGTAGTGCCCGAAGGCCAGGACCTCAACGAGGCACTGGCCGTGGCGCGACAACTCGCCCGGGTGGACCGCCCACTGATGCGCCAAACCAAGCAGGCCATCAACCGGGCCTACGCCATCATGGGAATGGACCAGGCACTGGCCGAAGCGCTTGAGATCGACACCCGGATCGAAGGCGAAGGCATGCCGACCAAGAAAGCGTTTCTGGACATCGCTCGAAAAGAAGGCCTGCGGGCAGCGATCGCCTGGCGCGACGGACGTTTTACCGGCGACTCCGATTCAGCGTAAACCCATCCTGATACCCCAGACCCCCATACAAACGAATCGGCTCCAAAGGACGAACCCGCCTCCTTCAATAGGCCGAGTACTGTCTGATGCACCCTACAGATTCCAACTGAATTGGTAACATAGAGGAATCAAGGACCGAACAATCGAGGAGAATTTCGATGGACCGAATGATTACCGCACACATCATGGAACCGATGGCACCGCCTGGCTAAGCTGCTGCTACGGCCCAACGGTCCAATCTACCCGGAACCACACCCCAACCGCTGGAGACACTCCATGGCATCACCCATCACCACCGAACAACTGAACGCGATTCAGGACGCCTTCAACACTCGGGACGTAGACCTCATCCTGTCATACTTTACGGAGGACTGCGTGTGGCTGATGGCCCGTGGTCCGGATGCCCCTGAGGGTCGTCGCTGCACCGGCAAGGCGGCCATCGGTGCCGTTCTGAGCACTCGCTACCAAGAGATTCCCGACATGCGCTGGGAGGAGATGCGCCATTGGATATTCGATGACTCCAAAGCGCTATCTGAATGGGTAGTGCGCGGTACACCGCGCGACAGTGAGCCCTTCGAATACCTCGGCTGCGATCTGTGGGAATTCCGCGACGGCCTGGTCAGCAAAAAGGACACCTACTGGAAAACCATCGAGTAGACCGATCGAGCATCTACCAGAACACCTCAAAAAAACCGCTGTACAACCAGCCTACTGTAGGCTGGGCGGCGTAGAGTCAGAAGAACCGCCTAGCGTTCTGATTAAATCGTTGAGTGGTCAAAGGTCGGACCACAAGATCTTCATACTCGGTCATGAGCGGTCCTTGAGCTGGTTGTACTGGGCCAGAAGCCGGCTCGCCCGCTGCACGATCGGCTCGTCCAGCATCTTACCCCGATGTTCCACCGAACCCCGACCCTCGGCTTTCGCCTGCTCATAAGCCGCAACGATCTCGCCGGCTTCTGAGGCCTCAACCTCGCTCGGTGTCATCTCCTCATTCAGCACCTTTACCTGCAGCGGGTGAATGCAAAGCGAACCGGCAAAGCCCAGACGGCGGGCCTGACGGATCATGCCGCGGAACTTCTCCTCGTCACTGTACTCGGCGATCGAACCGATGAATCCCAGCGGCACTACGCCCGCTGCACGGGCAGCCAGCATCACCTGCAAAGCCGGGGTAAACAACCCTTCGGGTTCGGGCAGCATACCGGTCTCCAGCGAGAAATCCTCCTGCCCCAGCGTCATCGCCATCACCCTGGGGTGGGCCGCGGCGATCTCACGGGCCTGGAAGTAGGCCTGGGGCGTCTCGATCATGGCAATCAGACGGGTATGGCCGTTGACCAGCCCGCGCTCCATCTCAAGCTCATCGATGATCTCGGCCATGGCACGGACGTGACCCGGGTCAGGCGTCTTGGGCAGCGCCAGAGCACACACCCCGGCACTCACCGCCGCCTCGACATCCCGCAGCGCGAGCCGCCATGGGCGGTTGATCCGGACCAGCACGTCGACGCCCGCTCGACCCACGCGGCGCACGGCATCCTGAAGGCCTTCCCGGGCGGAGGCCTTCTCGGCCATCGGTACACTGTCTTCCAGGTCCAGTATGTAGGCATCGGCACCCCGCCGGGCAGCACCGTCGATAAAACGGTCGACGTTGGCGGGCACGAACAGAATCGAGCGCCACAACGGTAGCTCTTGGTTCATCAGATCACCTCTTCCGTAGCCAGGGCATCAACCGCCTCGTCGTCCAGACCAAGGCCTGAGAGTATTTCCCGGTTGTGCTCACCGAGCGCCGGTGCCGGACTGCGGATCAGGCCCGGCGTCTCGGACAACCTCGCTGCCACGTTATGCATTGCAACGCTGCCGATTTCCTCATCCGGCAGCCGCACCATCACTTTATTCTCGCGCACCAACGGGTCGTGCAGCATACCCACCGCGTCGTGTACCGGCCCCACCGTGACGCCGGCCTCGCGGAATAGTTCGAGCGCTTCAGCCTGATCGTAACTTTCGATGAACGCGCCGACGATCGGGTCGAGCTCGTCGTTATTGCGTACCCGATCGGCGTTGGTCAGGAACCTGGGGTCGCTGATGAGTTCCGCCTGACCGATCGTGCGCATCAGCCGTTCGTACATCGACTGCATCGAAGCGGACAGCGCCACAAATCGTCCGTCGCGGCACCGGTAAGTGTTCCTCGGGGCAGTCAGGGTCGAGCGACTGCCGGTTCGTGCCGGCAGTTCACCGGTAAGTTCATAGAGCGCCGCCTGGGGTCCCAGGATAGACAGCAGAGGATCAAACAACGGCAGGTCGACCACCTGGCCTTTACCGTCTTTGAGCTCGCAGTGGCGCAGTGCCACCAGCGTGGCAACCCCGCCGTAGAGCCCGGCCACCATGTCGGCAAGCGCCAGCGGCGGCAACACCGGTGGCCGATCGGCAAAGCCATTGATCTCGGCGAATCCGGTCCGGGCCTCGACCAGGCTGCCGAATCCCGGCCGGTTACGGTCCGGGCCGACCTGCCCCCAGCCGGAGATCCGCACGATAACGAGTGACGGATTGGCGTCGTGCAGCACCTCGGGCCCCAGATCCCACTTCTCCAGCGTTCCCGGAACGAAGTTCTCGACCAGGACCTGGGCCGTGCGGACCAGATCGAGCAGCACCTCCCGACCCCTGGGGTGGCGCATGTTCAGGGTGATACTTTTCTTGTTACGGGCGTAGACCTTCCAGTGAATGCTCACCCCTTCGACCCGCCAGTTGCGAAGGTCATCACCCTGCCCCGGGCGTTCCACCTTGATCACCTCGGCCCCGAAGTCGGCCAGTACGTGGGTCAGCGCGTTGCCGGCCACCAGACGGGAGAGATCAAGAATCCGTACGCCGTCCAGCGGTGCCGGAGCATCTTTGGCGAATTCAACCGCCGCCAGGCCGAATGGATCGTCTGATGTCAAGACATCAGCCAGGCGGCGCTACCGCCACTAAAGCGGGATCCACCTCACCGGAGACCACACCCGCCAGTCGAAACACTTCGATACTGACCGCCAGCTCTTCCGGGATGATCTCGACCTGCGATGACCAGCACCCAAGGTCCTGGTAGGCGGCAATGGTATCGGCCAGCACCGCTGGCGCAACATCCGGAAAATACGACTGCTCGGATTCTGCGATCTCCTGTGGCGGTGCTTCGCTGACCCACTGACGGGCGTTGCGGAAGGCGCGCATGAAGGCTGTCGCCGGCTTGTCCGCCAGCCAGGCCGGGGTGGAGGCCAGGCTGGAGAACGCACAGTTACCCACCCAGTCGCCGACCCGGGCGACGATCGAACCGACACCGTCCGCCTCAAGCTGCTGCGGGGCCGGCCCCTGCAGATGAATGTAGTCGCCCTCCCCCGCCCGGAACGCGGCGATCATGTCATCCGTGGCCCCGGCATCGATCGCTTTCAGCGACTGATAGTCGACCCCGCCTTTGTGACACGCATAGCGGAACATGTTCAGCGGTTGACCGCCATGGTCAACAATCACCTGACGGCCGGCAAGATTGCCGAGCTCAAACGCAGGTTCCGGTGTTCGCCCGACCAGAAAGAAGCCGTCGTTACGGTTGATCTGGGCAAAGTGCAGCGCCGGCGGTGTCTCACCACGCTGGGCAAAGGCGAAGGCCTGGCTGGGCGCGGACTGCACGACGTCGACCTCCCCTTCGCTCAGGGCTTGGATAGCGGACACGCCGGGCTGGGAAACCGAGGACTCGCCCGCGAGACCTTCTGCGGCCAGAAAACCGCCGGAGATGGTTGCGATCAGTGGCGAGTAAAACGCCGAGAAACGGGTGAACTGGATCCGGACCGTGTCAATACCCATCTCATCCCCCCTGTACTGAATAGCCACCGTCGACCGGGATGGCCGTGCCGGTCAGAAAGTCCGAAGCGGCTGAGGCCAGAAATACTGCAATACCGGAAAGGTCCCCCGGCATACCCCAGCGTCCGGCAGGGGTCCGGGCCTCGACCCGTTCGTGCAGGCCTTCGACCTGCTGTCTCCCTCTGCGGGTCAGCTCGGTGTCGATCCAGCCCGGCAGTACGGCATTGACCTGGATGTTGTCCTTACCCCAGGCGCAGGCCATGCCCTTGGTCATCTGTACGATTCCACCCTTGCTGGATGCGTAAGGCACTGTGAACGATGCCCCGAAAATCGACATCATCGATCCGATATTGATGATCTTGCCCCCACCGGCTTTTTTCATGTGCGGGTAAACACCCTGACTGAGTATGAATGCACTGGTCAGGTTGGTCTCGATGACCTCTTGCCACTCGGCAAGAGAATATTCCTCGGGCTGCTTTCGGACGTTGGTGCCGGCGTTGTTCACCAGCACGTCGATCCGCCCGAAGTCCCGCATCACGGCTTCAATCAGGTTCCGGCACGATGCCTCGTCACGTGCCTCCAGCGCTACGAACCCGGAACGAACCCCTAGGCCCGCAAGTGACTCGACGGCCGCCTCGGCCTTGGACTCATCGCGCGCTGCCACGACCACCGATGCCCCCGCAGCGGCCAGTCCCTCGGCCATCCCCAGCCCGATTCCGCCATTGCCACCCGTGACGATAGCGACCCGCTCTTTGAGATCAAAAAGTTCCATGCTGCCTTCCTCCTTTTATCCCGTACAGCGGCTCAGATGCAGCGAGCCAGAAACCCGGTCAGCGCATCGTTGAATGCACCCTGTTGCTCGACATTCGAGAAATGCAGCGCATCCGGGATCACCACCAGCTCCGAACCTGCGATCTGACGATGAATCAATTCATGCGCAGCCACCGGCGTGCCGGGGTCGTCCTCCCCGACAATCAACAGGGTGGGTACAGTGATCGAGGGCAGGCGATCAGTGACATTCAGGCCCATGATGGCGTGACAGCAGCCGCAATAGCCTTCAACTGTCGTGGCACGAATCATGCGGCGGACCTTGTCGACTTCCGCGCTCGAGCGGGACTGGTAGTCCGCCGAGAACCACCGGTCGATGGTCCCGTCGACCAGCGACGCCATGCCGCTGGATCTTGCCGCCTCGATTCGATCCTTCCAGGTGCCCCGCAGCGCTTCGGGCACCGCACTGGAGGTATCGCACAAACTGAGTGATAAAAAGCGGCTCTGGTCCTTGATGGCAGCAGTCTGACCGATCATGCCACCCATCGACAGCCCCACGTAGTGGACCGGCCCCAGATCAAGCGCATCGAGCAGTGCAAAAAGATCGTCGGCCAGAAGCTCCAGCGTATAGTCATCGGCCGGCGCATCTGTCCCACCGTGGCCACGGGTGTCATACCGCACCACGCAGTAAGGCGAAAGAACCGGCATCTGCCAGTCCCACATCGTAAGGTTCGCCGACAGCGAGTGACTCATTACCACCACCGGCCCATCGGCCGGGCCGTCGACAGCATAGCGCATGGAAATTCCGTTTGCCTTGACCTGCATGGTTCAACCCCTTTTTATCAACCGGTGTTTGGGCTTAGTGCCTGATCGCTCGTGAAAGCGCCCGGGCCACCCGCATTCTGTGAACGGCCTCGCCCGACTGACCGGCTAGAATGGCCCGTCGTGCCCGCGATGGCAAGCCCTGTGCCGAGGTGCCGGCTTTCGCGCCCGACTGCTGACGATAAAACCTGTGAATTCGGTCCGCCGCTAGGCCGAAGCTTCCTCGCCGGGGTCTTCGCCGCGGGGCTCAGCAGGAATCTGGGCAGCCGCCGCCTGGATGGTCTGAGACAAAGTACGGTCCGGGTCAATGGTCTCAGGACTTTCATCGGCAAACGGGGTTGCCTCCAGTAGCCGGTAGACCGCCGCGGCACCCAGGTGAAAATGTGGCGTCACGCCTTGGCCCGCAAAGGTGGTCGCGATCTCTTCCATCTCACCGATCCAGCGGTGTGCGTTCGGCGGCAGCCTCGGAATGGAGGACTCCATACTTTTAAGCGCATCCGCCTGGCTGTAGGCAAACTCCTCGCGCAGCTCGTCGCTCAGGCCCAGCGATTCGGCTACCGTCAGGAGAGCAACCTGCAGCGTACTGGTCCCTTTGGTCAAGGCGGCGTAACACATCTTGATTCCAGAGGCTCTGCCCGTGGTCTCTCCAAGCGACTTCACGGCAATACCTTTTCCATCCAGTGGCAGCATAGCCTGGGCATGAATCCCGGAGACATAGAAGCGCGGCGGCACACCGGGTCCCGGCGGTCCGCCGATGATCGAACCATCGATGAACTTGCCGCCGGCCGAATCAATAAGCACCTCAATCATTGCACTTCGAATCGGCGAGATGGCGTTGCAGTCGGCGATGTACGGCGCGGCACCGGTGTTCTTGAGTGCCGCAGCAAGTTCACGGGCAAACGTTTCGGCGTGGGATGGCACCAGAATAGACAGCACCAGATCAGCCTCGCTGACCACGTCCTCCAGCGTCGGCACTTCTTTAAAGCCCGCAGCACGTGCCAACGTCTGGGTCCGTTCACTCCGTCCGGCAAGGCTTGTGAGAATCTCTATTCCATGTTCGGCCAGGGCGCGTCCAACCGCATGCCCCATGTCGCCGGGGCTCAGAATCGCAACTTTTTTCACCGCCATGCTGTTTTCCCGATTTGCCGCAAGGCCAGCCTCTGAGGGTTTTCGAAAAAGCGATGTCCTTTTGCCGGCAGGCGGGTCTTGGTTCGGACACCATCATACACCATGGTTGCCCTACCAATTCCGGGTGCTCTGAGCCGATTGTAGGACGCTTAAAGAGCCTTGGCTGGAAAATTTGTCAGCCGGGTATAAGGCCGCTTTTGTTTTGATCCGTTGGAAAAGCGGTGCTTATTGCTCTTGGGAATGGTCACGCACCGGTGTCGTTGGACGTATATATTTTTACCGGCTTTTGTCTGCCTCGAAGCTCGAACTCACCGAGACTGGTAAACACAACATTCGGGCACAGTTCGACGACATCTTCGGTGACAATCAGTCGGGCCTGAACTTTCCGCGCGCCATAGCCCTCCACCCTGGAGGCGACATTGACGGCGTCCCCGATCACTGTGTAATTGAAGCGACTGGTCGAACCAATGTTTCCTGCCACCACTGCACCGCTGTGGATTCCGACACCGAATTCGCAGGCTTGACCGTCCTGAGACTTCAATGACGCTGTGAGGGCTTCTGCCGAATCACACATCTTAATTCCACACCGCACCGCATTCAGAGCATGCCGTGGATCTTCGTGGGGCGCACCAAAGATCGCCATGACTGCGTCACCGATGTATTTATCCACCACCCCCCCATGTGCCTCGATGATCCGGCTGACTCCAGAGAAGAACTGATTGAGTGCTTCGAGCACAACGCCCGGTGGCTGGGATTCTGTCAGTCGAGTAAACCCTTTGATGTCACAGAAAAGCACCGTGACCTGACGTTCCTCTCCTCCAAGCTCGACGTTTTCGGCCAGCAGCTTGGTGGCAATCTCAGGTGACACCACCTTGCCCAGCAGGTCACGGACGACTTCCTTCTCCGCGAGGCCCCGCACCATATCATTGAACGTTTTGACCAACAGGCCAAGCTCGTCATTGCGGGTCGCTGGAACCTCGGTTTCATATTCTCCCCGTCCAATGGCCTCCGCTGCTGACGAGAGGTCGCTGATGGGCCCCGTGACGTTCCTTGCAATACGCACGATGACGATCGCAAAACCAGCAATGCTTACGATAAATATCAACAGGATGACCTGGGATAGTTTCCGATAAGGTGCCAGCGCAGCATCCAGGGAGCGCTGCACGAATACATTGATCCGCGGCTCAGCGGTCTCATTCAAAGACAGAAAATAACCAATGTGTGCCGCCTCGGACGACGCGTAGTGCTGCAGCTCTCCTGTGCCTTCGCTTTGTTGAATAAACCCAATTAGCGCATCCTGCTCGGTATCACTCAGAGTGGACGCAACCAATTGGGCATTCTGCCCGGAATCCCGGAAAAACGTGATCTCAGAATCCGTCACTGCCGAGAGTTGACTCGCGGTTTGATGATCCGTCCGGAAACCGCTGATGATCCAGGCCTCTATATCCGGCGCCAGCAGCGGCGTCACGACCAGCTGATACACCGCATCATCGATGACGGCAAAAGCGCTGACCTCCCCGGAATCTTCTTCATAAGCCAGATCCAGAAGTTCTTCCCGTAGGAACGGTTCTCCATTGAGCGCTGTGGCGTAGGTATTGGACAAAACGATGTTGTCAAGATCACACAAGAACATAAGGTCCGCATTAGCGAGCCTGTCCTTATGATTTTCCAATGCCGTCTGTATCGTTAAAACATCTTCCGTTGAATAGGCCGCCTTAAAGCCATAGTCTCCGGCGACCAATCGGACATTCTGTTGCAGATCCTCGACCCGCTGCTGGTGAAGTTTTTCGACAGTATAGAGAGTCGTAGTAAGGGACCGCTCAATGTCGTCGATAACCGTGGCCCGGGTAATCCGACCGATCACCAGCAGAACAACGGCCAGGGAGATGATGAGTAGGCCGCCGAACAACAGCGAGAGTCTTGTCCTGAATCTCACCGGACTCAGCAGCGCGTTCCGAGGTCTCTGAAACGTGGGACCTGACTATCAGTAGTTGGCGCCACCATAGCCCGAGTCACTGCTCTCGGTCTGCTTGCGCTTGCGAATCTTCTTTCTGAGGGATACCTGTACAGTGGTTTTGAGCGCCTGTCCGTCCGCCAGATCAATCTTCCGGGTGACCACCCGCTTGGTGTTGCGCATTCTGGGATTCCAGACCCTTAATTGGTAGGACCCTGCTGGAATCCCGACGAAGGTGACGATGCCGGACGCATCTGTCGTCGCAATCGTCTGACTCTGGCTGATATAGACGTAAGCGAGCATCCAGTCATGAATGTTACAGCCCAGTTTGACGATTCCTGCCGCATCGAAGACAACATCCTTCGGAGGCTTGCCTTTATATAAGGGCAGATCGAACTTGTTTCCTTTTGACACCGAATAAACGTGATGACTGTAGGCATCACTGTTGTTCAGCTGGACAGCAGAACCCTTTGGGATGATCGACAGAAGCGGATCAAACTCACGCTTAATCTGGTTGATGACAACCGGCCCGCTTGCGGCTGTCTCGAGATTTTCCCCGACCAGTTCCACAATGGAGCCTTCTGTCGACAGCTGTTTCTTGTCCTCGACGGCCACAGTCAACTCCGAAGCGCTGGCGTGGCCTACCGGACAGACTATGGCCAGAAGGAGGAGAAAAGACGAAAAACCAGACAGTGTTGGCATGGGCGGTCCTCTACGTGGGGTTATACAGAGGAGACAACGGGTTTTATTCACCGCTCAATTCTATAGAAAGATCCCGCATGACGGATTGGACGCCTCAAGACTGCCGAAAGCGTACCTGCCTGTAGTCTTTCGGGCTCGAGGGCAAACACCGACTCATCCTGTACCGGCCACCGTATACCGGTGGCTTCAAACCGCTTGTGAACGGTGCTTTTAACCGTTGACCAGGGGTCCACCGAAGAGCAGGAAAAGAACGATTGCAATGACGCCGACAGCGACCCAGAAGTTCTCATTTTTCAGGATAGGTTGACCCATGGGCTACCCCTGATATTGGCTCAAGCCAGACCAATACCCTAACACACTTAGGCGGATGAAAACGCTGCAGTCAGTCGGCCTCTGGGCCCTTTGAAATGACCTACAGGAAGCGTAATTCTTCAGGCAAGTCTCGCCAATCGAGTCGATCCTGACTAGGACTCAGGTCTCGGCACCGCCGTTGCAGGCGATCATCTGCCCGGTCACGAAGCCCCCACCGTCTGACACCAGGTGCGCACACAACGAGGCGATGTGATCGGGTTCACCCAGATGCCCCAGGGGAATGCGTCCGACCTGGTCTTGGATATGCTGCGCCAGCTCTGCATCGTCGTGCTCCGAGCGGATCGGGCCCGGTGAGATGGCGTTAACGGTAATCCCGCTGGGTCCGAACTCCTTAGCCAGTGCCTTGGTCAGACCCCAGAGGCCGTGCTTGGCGACTGACACCGGTACCCGCCCCTTGTAACCGTGTATGGCATTCATACCGGTCAGGTTGATGATCCGTCCCCAGCCATTGTCGATCATCCCGGGCAGCACTTCGTGGCAGGTATAGAACGCTGCGTTCAGATCGACGTCCAGCACCCGGTGCCAGTCCTCATCGGTGGTCTTCAGAAAAGGCTTGAGTGGCCGGATCGCCGCGTTGTTGACCAGCACGTCAATACGGCCGAAACCTGTGGCCCCGGCCCGGCAGATCTCACGGGCCGCCTGGTGATCCCCGACATCGCCCATTGCGACCAGCGCCTGGGCACCCAGATCCTCTACCTCGCCGGCAACCGACTCACATGCCGCAAGGTTCGTAGAACCATTGACCACAACATTGCAGCCCTGCCGGGCGAGGGCCAGGGCTATCGCCCGGCCGATATTCCGTCCGCTGCCGGTCACGAGCGCTGTGCGGATGATTGTGTCGGCTTTCGTCATTCGGTGCATTCTACCGCCGATTCTGGAGGCTGTGCCGGCTTGCAGGCTCGGGCGACACAAGCCATCATAAGCAAACCAAACCGAATCACGCCAACACCGTACTAACGGAATCTCGCATGAGTGTTTTCCCGGACCAGTCACAGACGCACATCCTGTTCTCTCACACCGCCTACCAGATGGCAGAGTGTTTCGCCCAGCTCGGCACCGGTCTCAGTCACGAACAGGCCTGGACCCACGAAGAGACGCTTGCCCGACTGCCGCAGGCCGATGTATTGGTGATCTCCGGTTTCTGGGACGATGTGTTCCTGGAACACTGCCCACGTCTTCGTTACATTCAGTCTATCGGTGCCGGCTACGACCAGTTTCCTCTGGAGCAACTGCGTGAGCGGGACATCTTGCTGGCCAACGCCACCGGTGTGAATGCCGATGCGGTCAGTCAGCACGCGATGGGACTTGTGCTTGGCCTCATCCGCCAGCTCCACTCCGGGCGCGACAATCAGCGCAGACGTTTCTGGCGCAGCATGATCTCGAACATACCGGACCGCGAGGACGATCTGGTCGGGCATACCCTGCTGATCATCGGTCTGGGTGCAATCGGTGAACGTCTGGCACGGCTCGCGAAGGCCTTCGGTATGACGGTGATCGGGGTCAAACGCGATGCGGCGACTCACCAGGGCCAGGCCGACGAGGTCCATACACCTACAGAACTTTCGTCTCTTCTGGCGCGGGCCGACTTCGTTGCGCTGTGCTGTCCGCTGACGGCCGACACCCGCCGGATCATCGACGCCGCAGCGCTCCGAGCCATGAAACCATCGGCTTACCTCATCAACGTCGCGCGGGGCGGCTGCGTCCACGAGCCGGCTCTGCTCGACGCCCTGTCCGGCGACTGGATCGCCGGAGCTGCCATAGACCACTTTGACGATGAGCCGCTGCCCGAGTCATCACCGTTCTGGTCGCTGGACAACCTGATCATCACGCCGCATACCGGCGGCGAAACGCGCAAATACGAGAACAACGTCATCGAGATTCTGAGGGAAAACCTCGCCCGTCTGTGGTCAGGCAATACCGGCCTTAGAAATCAGATCGTCTGATTGATTGACAATCGTTTAGGATAAGATAAGTCGGACACTTCCAGCCCCTAACCTGATATGGAACTCGGCCTTTTCGCTCAACCGGTGCACCGCCCAGAGAAAACCTGGGCCACGGCCCTTGCCGAAGACCGGGAAGCGGTGATTCTTGCCGATCGCCTCGGGTTTTCCGAGGTCTGGATCGGTGAACATTATTCGACCAAGGCAGAACAGATCCCTTCGCCGCTGATGTTCATGGCGACGCTGCTCGCCGATGCCCCGTCAATCCGCTTCGCCACGGGCGTCATCAACCTGCCCTACCATAACCCGGTCATCGTGGCAGCCGAGGTGGCCCAGTTCGATCAGCTGAGTGGTGGTCGCCTGATTCTCGGTATCGGACCGGGTGGTCTGATGAGCGACGCTGAACTTTTCGGCGACAAGGATATGCCGGCCCGTTACGGCATCACCCTGGAGGCCCTTGATCTGATGACCAGGCTATGGTCCGAATCAGCGCCACTTACCCATCATGGTGAGCACTTTGACTACTCACTGGATCGCCGGGTCTGGCTCAGCCACGGTGTCGGCGAGATGGCCAGACCCCTGCAGCAACCGCACCCACCCATCGCACTGGCCATGGTCGGACCCGGTGGCCTGACCGCCGAGACCATTGCGGCTCGGGATTTCATTCCGATATCGGCCAACTTCGTGCCGGTAGAGAATCTCTTTGCCCAGTGGCAGGCCTACTCCGCGACCCGTCAGAAACTCGGCAGACCTGCCGACCGGATGATCTGGCGGGTCTGCCGCAACATTCTGGTGACCGATTCCGACGCCAGGGCTGAGGACATTCTCGCCGACCCGGATGGCGTGTTCGCTTATTACTACCGCTACATTCGGGGGGTCCGCCAGATCGAGGATTTCAAGGATCGGCAGCACGAACCGCTGAGTGTTCTGAACGAAATCGTCGAAGTCCCCCAGGCACTGGAGGACTGCGTCATCGCAGGAAGCGCCGATACCGTACTTGAACGCCTGATCGCCATGACCGACCTACTCGGGCGTTTCGGCACACTGGTCATGGTAGCCCACGACTGGGACGACAGCGATCTGTGGCCAAACTCGATGCGGCATCTGAGAAACGACATCATGCCGCGACTTTCCCAGCACGCCGATCAGTTACCGTCTCTGGACTGACCCGGCGCACCCTAAACGCATAGAATCTGGCTTGTACCAACGAAACAAGTTCTATGATGCCCGTTCTAAACCGAGGACCCTACCGTGATTGTTGAGCAAATCTGGACGGCAAACGCCTGGCGAAATTTCAATTACCTTGTGGCGTGCCCAGAAACCGGTGAGGCACTGGCCGTGGATCCTCTCGATCATGAGAAGTGTCTCACTAAAGCCAAGGCCATGGGCTGGAACGTCACCCAGATCCTGAACACCCATGAGCACGGCGACCACATCGGCGGTAATGGCCCGATGGTGTCTGCCACCGGCGCCAGTATCATTGCCCATGCCAATGCCCGCGCTGCGATCCCCGACATGGATCGAGGTCTGAATGCTGGTGACGTGGTCAAGATCGGCAAGACTGTAGAACTGGAAGTTCTGGATACGCCGGGCCATACGATGAGCCACGTCTGTCTGCTGTCGCGCACCGATCACCCGGCCATATTCTGCGGCGACACCCTGTTCAATGCCGGTGCCGGCAACTGCCACAACGGCGGGCATCCAGAGGAACTCTACGATACGTTTGCCAGCCAGCTCGCAGAGCTGGCGGATGAAACGAGGGTCTATCCCGGTCACGACTATTGGACCAATAACCTGGAATTCACGCTCGACCGGGAACCCGATAACGACAGGGCCCGGTCGTTGCTGCAGGATACCGGCACCCAGGACCCCGATAACGCCCTGGTCTCGACGCTTGGCCTGGAAAAGGAGATCAATACCTTCTTTCGACTGTACAACCCCACCGTGATCGCCGGCCTACGGGAACGTTTTCCCGACCTACCGGACGAACCTGATCCCAAGACCGTTTTTGTCAAGCTCCGCGAGCTGCGCAACAGCTGGTGAGGCCGGTCGTCAGCAGTTATCCTTGCCGCAATCGACCACGACCTGGATCACGATCCATCAATCCAGATGGGGCACACGATTTAAGGGGGAGCTCCCAATGACTGAAACGTTGACCAATAGGGACATCCAGCATTACCGGCGGGAGGGCTATATTGTCCCGGATACCCGGTTGCCGGCCTCAACGATGACCCGGCTGCACACTGCCCTTGACGAGACGATCGAGGCCAACCCTGAGACCCGGCCAGAGCACCTCGTCAGTGCACATATCGACCGCAAAAATGATGAAGGGGTACAGGGACACAGGGCCTGGCTGAATCTCGCCAAAGATCCACTGATCCTGGACCTTGTCGAACAGCTGATCGGTCCGGACATCATTCTGTGGGGCTGCCAGGTTTTCTGCAAGCCGGCGGGCGATGGCATGGAAGTACCCATGCATCAGGACGGCCACTACTGGCCCATCCAGCCGCTCGCGACCTGCACTGCCTGGGTCGCCATTGACCACAGCACGGTGGAGAACGGCTGTCTGCGGATCGTCCCAGGATCACATACCGGAGAACACTACTACCAGCACAGCAAGTCAGATCGTGAAAACCTGGTCCTGAATCAGCATGTCGATGATCCAACGGCTGAACTTGAAAGCGCAATCGATCTCGAACTGGAACCGGGCCAGTTTTCGCTGCACGATGTCTACATGATCCACGGGTCAAACCCCAACACGTCAGGGAAACGTCGGGCCGGTGTCGCGATTCGCTATATGCCCGCAACCAGTCATTTCAATCGTGAGTTGTACGCGACCGGAGACGGTTCCGGATACCTGGTGAACTTCGCCAGTCGCCCGCTGTGGTTGTTGCGCGGTACCGACCGGGCCAACAACGATTTCAGAGTCGGACACGACGACTGAAGCGACCATATCGTCCAACCTTTGCCGACGTTTATCCGCCATTTCACCGGCCACCCGTGGGCCGGCCTTCGGAATTTGCTATGTTGATTACCACAACACCCCTTTGCAGACTGGTCAGCGAGATCTTTGTCCAGTCCGGCTGCAGCTCCGAAGAGAGCGACCGAATCGCCCGGCACTTGGCCTCCGCCAACCTTACTGGCCACGACAGCCACGGTGTCATCCGCGTACCCCGCTACGTCAACTGGTTGAGCGGGGGCAACCTGAAAGCCGACCAGTCGATCTCCACAATCACGGAAACCGAGGTCTTTGCTGTGGTCGATGGCAATCGCGGTTTCGGCCAGACCATCGGCGAACAGGCTGTTCAGCTGGGAATCGACAAGGCTATCGCCAACGGCATATCGATCATTGCCCTTCGCCGTTCAGGACATCTAGGCAGAATCGGGGATTGGGCCGAAATGGCGGTAGAACAGGGCCTGATCTCCATTCACTTCGTAAACGTGGCCGGCAGTCTGCTGGTTGCTCCGTTCGGCGGAACATCGCGCCGGATGTCTACGAATCCGGTCACCATCGGCGTCCCGCTGGAGGACGATCCACCGCTAATTCTCGACTTCGCGACAGCACGAGTCGCCGAGGGAAAGGTACTCGTAGCGGCTACTGGTGGCGCCCCGCTCCCTGAAGGCTCACTGGTCTCGGGCGATGGCGAGCCCACCAACGACCCGCGAGCCCTCTATGGCGACCTGGACCCGACCCGCAATACTGTTGATCGGCCCGGCAACGGGGCGATCCGGACCATCGGTGAACACAAGGGTTCTGGGCTTGCGCTGATGTGCGAAATGCTGGCCGGGGCACTCACGGGAGGGGGTTGTGCTGGGCCGGACAAGCCTTATATTCTGAACGGCATGTTGTCGATCTATATCTCCCCTTCTCATCTGGACGCCGAGCATCAATTTGCCCAGGAGGCGCAGCAGTATCTTTCGTTTTTCACGACTGGGGCGCCGGCCGCGGGTCACAGCAAAGTACAGGTACCGGGTGAACCGGAGCGGCGACTTCGAGCCGAACGCCAGGCCAACGGCATTCCGCTGCCCGAAACGGTCTGGCATTCAATACTCGACACGGCCCGCGATGTGGGTCTCTCCGATGAAATGATCAACAACATGACGGTGTCGCACTCTCTCTGAGCGCGATCAACGTCCTGCCGACCAGAGTATTGAAACCGGGAACGCCCATCCGTACAGGAGACCCATGAAAACAGTTCAGTTTGATTCTTTTGGCCCGGCGCACCAGGTGGCCTACTGTGCCGAGGTGCCTGATCCGGGGGTACCTGCAGATGACGAGGTACTGGTCGATGTACTTGCCTTCCCGATTAATCCGGCTGATCTTTTGACGATTGAGGGGAAATACGCAGTAAAACCTCCCTTGCCTTACACACCGGGGGCCGAGGCGGTCGGACAGATCATCCAGACCGGATCGGAAGCTGAGGATCTGATACCGGGTGACCATGTGATGCTGCTGAGCCGAGAGAACTGGGCACAGAAACGCAGAGTGAAAGCGAACGAGGTGCTCAAGATCCAGACCCAGCCAGACCGACTGTTGCAGTACGCCATGCTCAAGGTCAACCCCGCGACGGCCGCTCTGATGTTGCGTGACTACGTCAAACTCAACGCCGGTGACTGGATCATTCAGGATGCGGCTAACTCAGGCGTCGGCCATTGCGTGATCCGACTGGCCGCCAGAGCGGGCATCCGGACCATCAACGTCGTGCGGCGCGAGTCACTGGCCGGACCGCTGGAGGCGACCGGTGCAGACGCTGTACTGGTCGGCACCGAGGCATTGAGCCAACGGGTCAGCGAGATCACCAACAACGTGCGCCTTGCACTGGACGCAGTGGCTGGGGAAACCAGTCTGAGCCTGACCGAGACCCTGGGCACAGGGGGTGTACTGGTCAACTATGGGATGCTCAGCGGCGAACCCTGCAAAGTGATGCCCGACGCGTTGGTCTTCCGGCAACTCACTCTGACGGGTTTTTGGCTCGCCAGCCAGCTTGGCAGCATGGCAAGAACCGAACTCGAATCACTTTATACCAATCTCGCCGGGAATATCCGGGACGGCACCTTGGACGTCAACATCGAGGCCACTTACGACATCACCGAGATCAAGGATGCTCTGAACCACGCCGGGCAAGACGGCCGCAATGGCAAGATCCTGGTACTCCCCAACGGCACACCCTGAAAACCCCTCACGCCGGACACAGTGTTGTGGCCTTTAGGCGGTCACGCAATCGCCATTGGTGGCGATATCGAAACCGATGGTCTCCAGGTCTGACATCAACGACACAACCTGGGAACCCGACAAGGCTGTCAGCGGCGGCCGGGTCAGTGCCCATGTTTCATTACCCGTAAACCTGGCAGTCATGGCTTTGAGCGCCGGGATCATCGGGTAGCCCTGAAGCGTGCTTCGGATCTCGCTGATGCGCGCCTGCAGAGCATCCGCTTCGCCGGTCTCTCCCTCCCAGGCCGAGTAGACCTTGCGGATTCCAGCCGGGTTGGCATTGCCACTTGCGGTGATGCAGCCCGCGCCACCACCACGCAGTGTATCGAGCAGAAAAGACTCCGAGCCGGCAAAGGTCGCAAAACCTGGGAATCCCTCCAGAACGGCCCGGGTGTTTTCCCAATCACCGGAACTGTCCTTCAGACCGACCACCGTGTCGGGATAACGCTGCACCAACCGTTCGATCAGATCCAGGCCGATCGGGACCTGCGCAACGGGCGGGATGTGATAGAGGTAGACATGCAGCCGGTCATCCGCAACACGCTCGATGACCTCGGCAAAACTGGCAAACAGGCCATCGCTGTCTACGGCTTTGTAATAGAAGGGTGGCAACATCAGCACACCGCCGCACCCCCTGCTGACAGCGTGGGCAGTCAGATCAGCGGCATCGATGATCGAACACGCACCAGTACCGGGCATCAGTTTGCTGGCCGGCACCCCGCTTTCCAGCAACGCTTCCAGCAGCACCTTGCGTTCGGTCACGGTCAACGAGTTGGCCTCGCTGGTGGTTCCGAATATCGCAAGCCCGTCGACGCCCTGGTCGAGCATCCACCGGCAGTGGCTGACGAAGGCGTTGGTGTCGGGCAACAAGTCTGCGGTAAATGGCGTTATCACGGGCACAAACACACCGCCGAATCGTGCTCTGGTCATAGAAAATCTCCGATAAAAGTGAGCCCCGGCGGGGTCTCAGTTCTGAACCTGGAAGTCGCGAATGACGTCAGGGTCGGGCTCCAAACCCAGCCCCGGCCCCTGGGGCACGTCGAGGTAACCGGCCACCGGGTCGATCGCCGATCCATACAGGCTGCCTTCAAGATCCATGTAGAAGCGCTCGAAAGGCACCTCGCCGGGCATTGCCGAAATCAACTGCGCTGTGGCCAGAAAACCGGGACCGAAATACGGCGAATGCGGTGCTATAGCCACATTGCAGGTCTCGGCAATCGCCACCACTTTGAGAAACTCGCTGACTCCACCAACTTTAGTGACGCTGGGCTGAGCATAATCGACCGCATCAAAATCGAACATCGACTGGAACTGCCACGCCGTACAGACGTTCTCGCCAGAGGCAACCGGCACACCGTAGGCCTCCCGCAACTCGGACAAGGCCCTGAAATTCTCCGGCGGCCAGACCGGTTCTTCCAACCAGTGCAGTCTACATTCGACCAGTTGCTGTACGATCTCACCCACCTCGGTCGGGGACCAGGCACAATTCACATCGAGCATGATTGCAATGTCCTCCCCGGCTGTTTCCCGTGCTGCGCGAACCGGTTCGACAGTAGATTCATGCAGCTTGATCAGGCGATAACCCTGTCCCAAAGCGTGTTCGGTGCGCTGGGCCACCACCTCTGGGTCCTGGTATTTCAGAAGGCTCGCGTAGGCCGGCAGTGTCGTTTTGCCACCGCCCAGTAACTGGCCCAATGACTGGCCGGCTATTTTTCCGGCCAGATCCCACAGCGCCATGTCTATACCGGATATAGCGAACATCGAGATGCCGTAACGCCCCCACAGGTGCAACTTGACCTGCAAGTCATGAACCAACGCCGCCCGCTCCTGAACGTTCCTGCCGAGAATAAGCGGCGCTACCGTATCCTCGAGCATCGCTGTGACGGCACGCCGGCAGTTGTAACTGAAAGCTTCCCCCCAACCCACTAGCCCCGTGTCTGTCTCGATTCGCACCAGAACGATATCCAGCGCTTTCCAGTCATTACCGGCCCAGGTGATCGATGGACCGCCATGGGTGAACGGAATGCGCAGCGGTATCGCATCAACTTTTGAAATGCGCAAACGGTCTCTCCCTACAGGTTGCCTCGCTGCCCGGTATTCTGGCATCTTCTGGATCAACGTGCTGCAGGCGGCCTTTCCAACAGGCCTCGCCTTTAGTATTCGTCGACGATGGAAAGCCACAGTGCGTGCTAGACTGCGCCGGAACAACGACCGGCCTGATACTTTCGGCTGGAGTGCCAGCGCGGGTAACAATCAAACGATTCGCATCACACTCATATGAGGATAAACATGCCCAATGAACAGATCGATCTAGCGACCCCCTACATGGTTGCTGAGAAGGACTCCGGAGTCGGCTGGATGATTTTCAACAATCCTGACAAACACAATGCAGTGAAGGTCGAAATGTGGGAAGCCATCCCGACCATTCTGGATGCCTTCGAGAACGACGAGGAGATCAAGGTCATCGTACTCAAAGGGGCCGGTGCAAAATCGTTCGTTTCCGGAGCCGATATTTCCGAGTTTGAAACAGTCCGCTCCACCAAAGAAGCGACCAATCACTATGAAGATATCGCAGACGGGGCCACTGACCGCCTCTATGACTGTCCTAAACCCACCATTGCAATGATCCGGGGTTATTGCATCGGCGGCGGTGCCGGAATCGCCGTGAGCTGCGACCTAAGGGTCGCAACCGAGGCATCCCGGTTCGGAATTCCCGCAGCCAAGCTCAGTGTCGGCTACCGTCACGATGGAATACGCAAACTGGTTGACCTCGTCGGTCCATCCGTCGCCAAGGATATCTTCTACACTGCGCGTCAGCTTTCCGCTCCAGAAGCACTGAACGTCGGTCTGATCAATCGCATGGTTCCGGACGCGGAGCTTGAAAGCACTGTTGCCGAATACTGTGAAACGATCGGGGCCAACGCACCATTGACGATCCGCTCGGTCAAACAGATTGTGAACCAGATCGTTAAACCCGGTGAGTTCGATCAGGCATTGTGTGAGAAACTGGTCGAGGACTGTTTTACCAGCGAGGACTACATCGAAGGGCGCCGCGCATTCATGGAGAAACGCAAAGCCGTTTTCAAGGGCAGCTGATCGGGTAGAGACCAAGCAGTTCGGTTCAGGGTCCCGCCCCGGATTCCCTTCTCAGAATTCAAACAACCCTTTACCCGTCTGCTGGCCGTCGAACAGCGCATAGGCATCGCGCGCCTGTTCCAGGCCGTAGCGCTCCGTGAACAGCGCGTCGACGTCGACGTTGTGGTCAACGATAAAACGTGCGCAGTCAGCCTGCCCGCTGGTCGAGAAGGTCCATGAGCCGATCAGCGTGACTTGCCGGCGTAACATATCTTTGCTGACATCTATAGTGACATCTCCGCCTTCACCGACAAAGCACGCTTTGCCCCAGGCCCGTACACACTGCACAGCCGCCAGGCGGGCTGCAGATGACGAACTGCAGTCCAACGATAGGTCGGCACCCGGCCCGCCAGTCAATTCGCGAATCCGTTCTACGGCATCCTCCGCCGCCGGATCAATCAGCGCGTCAGCACCGAAAGCCTCTGCCCGGGCCAGGCGCTCCGCACTGACGTCAAGGGCAAAAACCCGTGCGCCCATCGCCGCTGCCAGCTGGGTTGCACTGAGACCAACCGGACCTTGTCCAAAGATTGCGATCGTATCTCCCGCCGAAAGACCCAGCCGGCCGAGCGCACCATAGGCCGTGCTCGTACCACAGGAGATCGCAGCACCGGCAGCGAAACTAAGGGCATCCGGTAACCTCACAAGAGTGCTCACAGGTACTTTCATATAACGGGCGTGGGCACCATGGCCCGTCGCACCGTAAACGACAACTCCCTCACGGCACAGCTGGCCCCAGCCATCCTGACAATGGCCACAGTGACCGCAACCCTTGTAGTGATGCACCATAACCCGTTGACCGACCCTGACCTGGTCGCCATCCACCGCGCTGCCGATCTCGGCTACCACACCGCAGGGCTCATGACCGGCGATCACCGGGCTGCCGTCACCACCAAGGCCGAGGGCTGCCGCACCCCCCACCACACGATAGAACTTGAGGTCGCTGCCGCACATCCCCGAAGCTTTGATCTCGAGCACCACCTCGTCGGGCCCAGGTTCAGGGTCCGGGAAGTCCATAAACTCAATCTTTCGATCACCAAGAAAAACGACACCTTGCATTGCTCACCCCACTGCCTGTTGTACCCTGCCTGCTCTTCTCCGGCCCACGCCGAGAACTTCATACCAGCGCACGACAGAATTGGTGGTTACTGTGATGACGCGGTACCTTGATCTATATCCAACGGTTCGACCACGGTTTCAAGCGCTGCTCAGGCCTCGAGTAGCGTCTGAATCCGTCCCAACGCGTCCTGAATGTTGTCAACGCCGTTGGCGTAGGAGAAACGGATGAAGCCTTCTCCCATACGACCGAAGCTGGTGCCTGCGACAGTCGCGACACCCGCCTCTTCCAGCAACCGGCCCTGCAGAGCCCGAGCATCCAGTCCGGTTCCTGTGATATTCGGGAACGCGTAGAACGCACCGCCGGGCATCCGGCAATTGAACCCGGGTATCCTGTTGAGACCATCGACAATGACGCGGCGCCGTTCGTCAAAAGCGCTGACCATGCTGTCCACGGCTTCCTGGGGACCTTCAAGCGCGGCTATACCTGCGTATTGCGTGGCAGCGTTGACACAGGAGTGACAGTTCACCGCCAGCCGAGTGGCACTTTCGACCAGTGCCTGGGGCCAGACGGCGTACCCCATCCGCCATCCCGTCATCGCATAGGTCTTGCTCCAGCCGTCGAGCAGAATAAGTCGATCAGCAAGTTCGGGATAGGCCAGCAGCGAGACGTGGGCACGCCCGTCGTAGGCAATACGCGAGTAAATCTCGTCACTCAATACCGCCACGTGGGGATGCTTGGCGAGCCCTGTGACCAACCGGTCGATCTCCTCTTTCGGCACCGCACCGCCGGTGGGGTTAGCTGGCGAGTTAAGAATCAGTAGACGGGTCCTCGGCGTAATCTGTTCGAGCACGGCATCGGCGTCGAAAGAAAAATCACGGTCCTCCAGAAGCGGTGTTGCCACCGCAGTCGCCCCGGAAAATTCGATCACCGACTGATAGATGGGGAAACCCGGGTTCGGATACAGAATCTCTACACCGGGCTCACCGAACATCAGAATGGCGAAAAACATCGTCACCTTACCGCCGGGCACAACTACGATCCGCTCCGGACTGACCTCTATCCCGCGCCGACCGAGCAGATCGCGCGCGACCGCTTCGCGTAGCGGCAGCACCCCCGGAGAAGGGGTGTAGCCGTGATGACCGTCACGCAACGCCTTGATTGCCGCCTCTACAACGTGTTCCGGCGTCTTGAAGTCGGGTTGCCCGATTCCAAGGTTAATGATGTCACGCCCCTCACGCGTGAGTGCCTCGGCACGGGCCAGAACTTCAAAGGCTGTTTCCGTGCCCAGCCGCTGCATCTTCTCTGAGAGTTTCAGCATCTCGGCCCACCGTTGTCTGGTCAATCGCAGGTAATCATACCCCTAAACCTTCCTTCAGACGTAGTCTTTGCCCCTCTCACCGATTCCATTACACTTAAATTCAATTCCAAAGCAGCATGCCATCATTCGGGAGAGACCCTATCGACACCCTCACCGCTCACGGACGCGACCTTTTTCTGTCACTGCTCGAACAGGAAGGCGTCACTCACATTTTTGGTAATCCGGGTACTACCGAACTCGCGATCATGCACGCGTTGAACGACCATCCTGCCCTGACCTACGTACTCGGGCTGCAGGAATCGATCGTCGTCGCCATGGCCGATGGCTTTGCCCGGGCATCGGGGCAACTCACCGCCTGCAACGTGCACGTCGCACCGGGTCTGGGCAATGCGATCGGCTCGGTCTACAACGCCAACCGGACCGGCTCTCCGATGATCATTACCGCAGGCCAGCAGGAACAGGGCCACGGATTGACCGAACCGCTGCTCTACGGACCGATGATCGAAATGGCCCGCCCGGTGGTCAAATGGGCCCATGAAATCAACCGGCTCGAGGATATGCCTCGCGTGATTCACCGGGCGGCCAAGATCGCGACCACAGCCCCCACCGGACCGGTATTCCTGTCGCTACCTGGCGACATTCTGAACCAGCAGGCCGAGATCTCGCTCGGCACCCCGACCCGCGTGGACAGCGTCGGCCGGCCTTCGGATGCCGCTATCGAGAATCTGGCCCAGAGGATTTTTGCTGCACAGAACCCGGTCATCGTCGCGGGTACGGAAGTCGTGACCAGTGATGCCCAGGCGGAGGTCATGGAGCTCGCCGAGTTGCTTGGAATACCGGTCTATCAGCAGACCGTACCCAGCGGCGCCCATTTCTGCTCCCGGCATCCTGCTTTCATGGGCAGCCTTACCCGGGATCAGAAAAAGGTGCGTGAGTCCCTCGAGCCCTACGATTTGATGCTCGCAATCGGTTCGGACATTCTGCAGATGTCGGTCTGGAGCCCAATCGATCCCCTGCCCGAACACATCGGCGTGATTCAGATCGGTTTACGCGACTGGGAGATGGGCAAAAACTACTCGGCAGAAATTGCCATCCGTCACGACGTCGGCGAGACACTCCGCGCCCTGGTACCACTGCTGCGTGAACGAACTCAAGATCACGCCGAGGCTGGTCCAAGTAGAACACTGAAAGAACTCGAATCAAACAATTGGTCGAGCCGGCGGGACAACCGGATCACAGAAATCAGGACCCAGGTGGATCACACTCCGATCGATCCTGAATGGCTGATGATGACCATCAGTGAGACTCTTCCCGAAAACACCATTGTTGTGGACGAAGGCCTTACAGCAGCTAAGACCTTGCTGGATTTTCTGCCCTTGCGGGATCGCCATAGTTATTTCGGCATGGTCAGCGGCGGCATTGGGTGGGGTATTGCTGCAGCGGTCGGTATCGGGCTTGCCCAACCGGACCGCCGGATCGCAGCGATCATCGGTGACGGCAGCGCACTGTACAGCCCGCAGGCCCTGTGGACTGCAGCCCACCTGGCACTGCCGATCACGTTCATCATTCTCAATAATCGTGGTTATCGGATTCTCAAAGAGCGACTCTATGCTTTTCATGGCGATGACCGCTATATCGGCATGGACTTCAAAACGCCGCCCATCGACATGGCGGGCCTTGCCCAGTCTTTCGGTATGCCCGGAGAGCAGATCAGCCAATCTGGACAGTTTGCAGCCAGCCTGACAGAAGCACTGGAACGCCCCGGTCCCGCACTGCTGGAAGTGATGGTCGAACCTGGACCCGGCTGACATACTTCAAGGACCGGACCCACGTCTGCAGACCACCAGATTGCAACACCGGAGCACCGCCGCGACCTTAACTCCGCTAGCAGCTATTGAGGACCTTCGGGGTACAACCGGAATGTACTTATAGAGAGGAAAGTACCTTTACGCGGCGATAAAAGGATCGAGACCCCAATCGAACAGCGCTTCACCGCCGTCGGGTGTCACCCGTACCACTTCTTCCAGCCACATACGCTGATGCTCGTCGCCCGGGTAGAGAATATGCAGCGGCACCACCATGTTGTCCTCGAGCTGCCAGTCAACGTTCGGCTCACCATCTGCCCCGTACTGCTCCAGGTCCATGTGGCTCAGTCCCAGACCATGGAAGAAGATCAGTACCGCATCGGCATTCGACACACCGGACTTTGAGTACACGGCCCGGCCAGCACGCTGAAGTTCGCTGATACGGGCACCCGGACGCATGGCCTCGAGTATCGCAGCGGCCGCCTCGGCCGTGGCGTCTGCGTGGCGACGCGTATCCCCGCTGGCTTCGCCGTCAACCACCCAGGTCTTGCCGCCGTCCCAGCAGTAAAGATCCAGCGTACCGTGACAGTCGAACATGATGTGCAGTCCGGGATCGACAACAAAATTATCCAGTGCGGTCTGCAGAATCACGGCGTCGTCCCCGTTTCGGGGATGTCCCCAGACCATCGCTCCCGGGTCACGGACGAACCCACCGAGATCGATCACACTCTTGTGGTAGGTGTGATTGAACTCCCGCCAAGTCATGCCGCGTTGCCATTGGTCGATTGTGGTACAGATGGCCTGTTCGTTTAGGCGGGTGGATCGTCTGAGTAGTTCGATTTCTGCAGACGTCTTGACACTGCGGGCATACATCATCGGGTCGTAACCATCAGCGATGCTCATATTATCCATCGCCAGCAAATGTCCGAAACGAAGATCATCAAACGCGATCCGACCCCGTTCCAGTCCAAGATCGGTCAGCGCCTCGCGACAGGCCGATCCGATACTATCGGCATAATGGTCGCGGGCATTTTTCATCCAGGCATTATTCAGACCAGCCTGCGGCAGAAAGCGATCAAGATCACACTCGCCAGGCGGCAGATCCAGGGGCAGCATTACGGCCCGAAACGAGCGCACATCCTTGATCCAGGTGGGCTGGTCGAGCAGGCTCGAGACATAATAGTCAGCCACCACCAGCACTGGATGGTCGGGTTGGTGGCGGGACAGGATCACCGCGTAGGGCCGGGGTTCATCCGATTTGTGGGCAATGCCCTTGAACCCCGAAAGATAGAAAGTGTTGTAAGGCGAAGTGACGACGATGCCGTCAAGGCTCCTTGCCTCCAGCGAGTCGACCAATCGCTGCAGATTACAGAACTGCTCGGGGAGTGGCTGTGGGGGGTAGGCAATCACCCCCGTTTGTTCAAGACTCACCGTCGCGCCACATCCCTGCCAGTCAGCCGCCCGCGATACGCGGCATCAGATGGACCTCGCTGTTGGGCGGGATTCTGGCGAACCAGTCATCCTGATGCAACGTGCCATCTATGGACACGGCCAGCTCGTCCTCGAGGCTGTCGGGTAAATCCGGATAGCGTTCGCGAAGCTTGCGGATCAGGTTCCGGATCGTGCCCACATCGAGCTCCAGTTCCGTCACACCACCGGTGTACAACCGCAGGTTTCCGGTGAGCACGATCTTTGCCATGAGCGGCCGACAAGATCCCCCAGATCAGCCCGCCTGTTCGATAGCAGCCAATACCCGCGGCGGTGACATCGGCAACTCCGTAAACCGGATCCCCAGAGCGTTCTCGACTGCGTTGGAGATTGCCGCCAGCGGCGGGACAATGGGGGTCTCACCCACTCCACGGACCCCGTAGGGGTGTTCCGGGTTGGGTACTTCAACGATCACCGTATCGATCATCGGCACATCCGAGCACACCGGTATCCGGTAGTCCAGAAAGCCCGGGTTCTCGATCTTCCCCTTGTCGTCGTAGATGTACTCCTCGTTCAGTGCCCAGCCAATTCCCTGTACGGCGCCACCCTGGTACTGGCCCTCTACATAACTTGGATGGATCGCCTTACCGGCATCCTGAACGACGGTATAGCGAGTCACGGTGACCCGGCCGGTTTCCCGGTCCACGTCCACATCCACCACGTGGGCTCCGAAGCTGGGGCCGGCACCTTGTGCGTTGGTCGAATGCCGACCGACAATCGGCCCGCCGGATTTCGCCATGTCTTTAGCAATCTCCGCGATGGATAACGGCGCCTCTTTATCGGCATGGCCGTTGGCCGGTCGCGCTTCGCCATCGTCCCACTCAACGTCGTCAATCGGAATATCCCAGGTGAGGGCCGCTCGTTCACGGAGCTGGTTGATCAGGTCTTCGGCAGCACCGACGATCGCTATTCCTCCTGCAAAAGTCACCCGGCTGCCCCCGGTCAGCATGTTGTACCCCAGTGCGCTGGTGTCGCCGATCATCGGCCTGACTTTATCCAGGTCTATACCCAGAGCTTCAGCTGCCATCATAGACAGGGATGCACGGCTGCCGCCGATGTCCGGGGTACCGACCACCAAAGCCACTGACCCGTCTTCACTCAAGTTCAGTGTGGCTGACGTCTGGCCACCGATATTGAACCAGTAGCCGGTCGCTACACCCCGCCCCTGACCGGTTTCAAGCGCAGTCTGGTAATGGTCGTGATCCCGGGCCGCTTCCAGGGTCGCGACACAACCGATCGGTCCGAATTTTGGCCCGTACGACGAGTCGGTTCCCTCCCGGGCCGCATTCATCAATCGAAACTCAATCGGATCCAAATCCAGTTTTTTAGCCAACTCATCGATCACAGACTCAACAGCATACTCGCCGAGGGGTGCACCGGGCGCACGGTAGGCCGCCACCTTCGGCCGGTTGACCAACACGTCGTATCCCACGCTTCGCACATGTTCCAGGTCGTAGGGCGCAAAACAGCATTGGGCAGCCGCCGGAACTGGCGAGCCCGGAAATGCGCCGGCCTGAAACTTGAGCGTGGCATCTGCCGCGGTTATCTGGCCGTCATGGGTCGCCCCTATGCGCACCCACATACTGGAACCACAGGCCGGGCCCGATGCCCGGAAAACCTCGTCTCGGGTCATCACCATCTTGACCGGCTGGCAGGCTTTTCGCGAAAGCGCCAACGCCAGCGGCTCCAGGTAAACGACGGTCTTGCCGCCGAATCCGCCACCGATCTCGGAACACGTCACGCGCAGCTTGGAAACATCCATACCGAGCAATCTTGCGCAGTGTCCTCGCGCGACAAAATGGCCCTGGGTCGAGCACCAAAGATCGGCCTGACCGTCTTCGGTGAAACTTGCAAGACAAGCATGCGGCTCGATATATCCCTGATGAACAGGTCGGGTTTTGAATTCCCGTTCGATGACCACATCAGCCAAGCCAAAGCCCGTCTCTACGTCACCGTGACCGAATTCCACCCGCTTTGCAATATTGGAAGGTTTCTCCGGTGCAGGATCGACGCCTTCAGTAATCAAGTCATCCCGGAGCAAAGGAGCATCAGGTTTCATGGCCTCGTCCACATCAATGACGTGCGGCAGCACCTCATAATCAACATCAATCAGTTCCAGGGCCTGCCGGGCAACCCGGTCATTGACCGCGGCCACTGCGGCCACCGGATGTCCCTCAAAGAGGGCTTTTTCCCGAGCCATGATATTCCGGGTCATGTCCCGGTAATTGATGATCATCTCTCCGGCGGGCTGAACCGCGCCGACCGGTTGATCGGAAAAATCATCTCGGGTCACGACCGCCTTGACACCCGGCAGGGCCAACGCCTTTGAGGCGTCGATCGACACGATGCGGGCATGTGCATGAATACTGCGCAGTACTTTACCGATCAGCATGTTGGGCAAGTAGGTGTCAGCCCCGAACTTGGCTCTTCCCGTTACCTTATCCACGCCATCGGGCCGGGTTGCCCGGGTACCGACCCATTTCAGGGATTTCCTGCCCGTAACCTTGTCGTCAGTTCTGTTTTCGATGATTTTTTCGACTGCTGCTGCCATGATTTAGCCCCTCATTTCCGCGGCGGTATCCAGCACGGCCCGCACGATCTTGTCATATCCAGTACAGCGGCACAGGTTTCCTGCCAGCCAGTACCGCACTTCGGTTTCGGTGGGGTCAGGATTGCGTTCCAGCAATGACTTCGCCGCGACCAGAAACCCCGGCGTACACACCCCGCACTGAAGTGCGGCGTGGTCCAGAAACTTCTGCTGCAGGGGATGCAGCTGATCACCGTCAGCCATACCCTCTATCGTCTCGACCTCTGTTCCTTCGGCCTCAACGGCCAGTACCAGGCAGGCACAGACCAATCGTCCGTCTATGGTGACACTACAAGCACCACAGTCGCCTGACGAACAACCTTCCTTGCTGCCGGTCAGATGGAGTTCGTCTCGTAGCACATCCAGAAGGGTTTGTTCCGTATCGCACAGAAACTCGGCCGGCTCCCCGTTTATGGTCGTGGTCACGTGATTTCTGGCCATCAATTCGCCCTCGCCCTTTCAAATGCAATTCGACAGGCTCTCCCTGCCAGCACGCCGGAGACCCGCGTCCGGTAAGCAATGGTTCCGCGCTTGTCGTCAATCGGCCGGCAGGCGGCTACAACAGCCTGCGCCATTTTATCCACTGCACCCTCATCAACGGTTGTACCCACCAGCGCATCTCCAGCCTCGGTCACCAAAAGAGCGGTTGCGGCGACCGCGCCCAGTCCGACCCGGGCCGCAGTACAAAGACCACTGTCGTCCAGCGTCAGGCTGACACCAACTCCGACGACAGCGATGTCCATCTCGGTGCGTGGGATAAAACGCAGGTACGCATCGCCGGAATGTGGCGGCCGGGCCGGCAGAATAATAGAGACGACAAACTCTCCCGTACCCAGTATGGTCTTGCCGGGTCCGGTGCACACGGACTCTACCGGTACGGTACGTTCACCGTCCGGACCTGCGATGTGACAGGTTGCAGCGGCGGCAATCAGCGCCGGCACACTGTCTGCGGCCGGCGACGCATTGCATAGGTTGCCGCCCATTGAGGCCCTTCCCTGAATCTGAGTCGAGCCGATGAGTTCTACCGCTTCAACCACACCGGGCCACACCTTCTTCAGCTCCGAGTGTTCATCAAGCTCGGCCCCTGTTACTGCGGCACCCACTCGAAAACCCCCGTTCTCGTTTGCAATCTGGCAGGTCTGGGTGATCTTTTTGATGTCGACCACAACGCCCGGCTGCACGAGTCCAGCACGCAACTGCACGAGCAGGTCGGTGCCCCCCGCAAGTATCCGGGCCGACCCGTCTGCTGCCGACAGCAAACTCACCGCCGCATCGACCGTGTCAGGCACTTCGTAACGCATCGCTGCTCATCCTCTGGTTTGTCGATTCATCTCCGGAATAACCGGCTTTGCCCTATTGTAACGATCCCAGAGACCTCAAGTACATCACAGGACCGGCTGGGGCTCTCAATTCCACAGCAGCAGTGCTCTCTGCCAGCGGAAAGTGGTCGTACCATATCAGGCAGAGGCTTGTGGTCTGGTCAGCCTGCGACAGATAATTCGATAGTACGTTCCGACAATTTTTTCGTCCAGTAAACGAACTCGCCGGATTAAAGTCGTCGCCGACTATTCATTCAGACACTAAATGGTGTAAGGAACCCCCATGCCCCTGCTGCAACTGAACCCGGATGAAGCGCTCTATTACGAGCATGATCTACCCCAGCGCGATGGCGCTCCGACCTTCGTCTTCGTCAACCCGATCACCGGCAGCGTCGACATCTGGCAGGGAGAGGTGGCCCCATTTTTGCGCGGATCGGGATACGGCACGCTGTCCTACAATTTCAGAGGCCAGGCCGACAGTCCGTTCAGACCCGCTACGGTTTTAGATGATGAACTCATCTCCGGCGACCTCGCACATATCGTAAACACGCTTGAAATCGACAGACCCATTCTGGTCGGACTTTCCATTGGCGGGCTGTTCGCCCTGCAGGCTCATCTGGGCGGCACGGACGCGGCGGGTATCGTCCTGCTCAATACCCTGCGGAAAATAGGACCCCGCATTGCCTGGATCAATGATGCCGTGGTCAGGGCGATGGACGTCGGCGGACCCCAGTTGATGGGCGACATGATGACACCACTGATCTGGGGACCGGACTGGCTGGCCGCCAACCGCGGGAACTTCCTACAGGAAAACACCACGTACACACCGATGGATCGGGCCAGCGGTGCTTACAATCTGCTCAGCCACATGGGCGATGCGGACTGGGATGTCCGTTACGAAGACATCGCCTGCCCGGTACTGGTCGTCATGGGCCTGCAGGATCGGGTTTTCTATGACGCCGAAATCGTCGATGAACTGATGCAACGTATCCCCAAGGCGAAACGAGTCGATATTCCCGATGCCGGCCATATGCTGCCGCTGGAAGCGCCCGCCCAATTGGGGCGGGAACTCAAGCAGTTTGCTGATGGCCTCTGATCTGGACCCCCCGGTCAGCACCAGCGCATCCGCCAGGGCCTGACGACCAGGTCCTAGGCGCTATTTTTATGCGTCCCCTACGCTCTCTGATCTTTCGCGCGCTGAGCCAGCGCATGTTCTTCGGCTGGGCGATTCTCGCTGTCACCTGTTTTGCGATGATTGGCACCGGGCCGGGACAGTCCCACCTGATCGGACTTTACTTCGATTCGATCAGCGCCGAGATGACCTTTTCCTTCGCTGCTGACTGGATGAACAGCAACCGACAGATCGCCATCGCAATTGCCTATGGGAGCGCAACATTTCTCGCCGCATTCCTGCTGCCCCAGATCGGCAAGTTGATCGACCGCTACGGCCCGACAGTGGTGCTGGCGACCGTCATTATAGGTCTGGGTATTACGGCTTTATTGTTCAGCCTGGTTCAGGACTGGCTGACGGTCGCGATCGGCTTCGGTTTTCTGAGGTTTCTGGGTCAGGGATCGTTGATGCTGGCCTGCGTGAATATGGTTTCCCAGTGGTTCGACCGGCGCCGCGGTTTCGCACTCGGGATCATGTCGCTAGGCTTTCCGCTGTCCATGGCGATTCATCCCCCCATCTGCCAGTGGCTCATGGACCTGGTCGGTTGGCGGTCATCCTGGATCTGGCTGGGTATCAGCACCGCTGTCTTGTTTCTGCCGGCCGTACTGTTGGTCGCACACAGCAAACCCGAACTGCTGGGATTGCGTCCTGACGGCATCCCTCCGAAAAACACCGATGAGCCACAACCCAAGGTCTGGGGCCTGAATCGGGCCGAGGCCCTGCGGACGCCGAACTTCTATATCATCACCGCCGGCCTGACCTCGCTTTCGATGCTGGTCACGACCCTACATGTCTATTTCAAGAGCATTCTGACGGACCACGGGCTAGATGCACAGACAGCAACTCTGATGTTCACCGTCACGGGGATCACGGCGGCAGTTTCGATGCCGATCGTCGGGCAGATGCTGGATAAATTCCGCACCGACTGGATGTTCTGCGGCGGTCTGCTGATCATGGTTGCTTCGCTGATCTCCGTGACTCTGGTCGACGGGGTACCAAGTGCAATCGTGTTCGCCGTCATCTTCGGGATCAACAATGGCGTCACCATGACTTTCTTCGGCTTCCTGTGGCCGAGATTTTTCGGCCGTAAACATTTGGGTAGTATTCAGGGTATCGGTCAGATGGTAGGTATCATCGGGGCCTCGATCGGCGCCCTCCCCTATGCTATCGCCTACGATGTCGACTGGAACATCGATTCCGCACTCAGGATGTGCGCCATCCTGCCGCTGGTGTGTGCTGGAATCGCACTCTTTCTCCGCGAGCCTGACCAGTCTCCAGCCAGGGGGTAAGGGACCGTTAAACGGTCTCTCCAAAGTCGTTGGACCACAACATCTGCAGGCGCCGTTCGGCGTCAACCCCCAACTGCGGCATATCCGGCACAGCAAGCGCCTCGTCAAGGTGGGATAGTTCGGCGAGACCGATGACCGCCGCGCTGACCGCCGGCTGATCAAGCACAAAACGCAGCGCTTTCTGAGAGGCGGTTCCGGCCACTGGCGCAAGCGCGCTCATCACCGCGTTTGCCCGCCGCCGCTCACTGTCGTAATCCGCATTGCTTGTCACCGGAATCTCCCGCCCGTGCTGCTCATGACTGGCAAGAATACCCGCGGCATAGACCCGGATACCCAATACACCGACCTGCCGGGCCTCGCAACAATGCAGCAGACCCTGATAGTTTTCACTGTGCCAGGCAGTGGGCACATTGATCCCTGCGCTGGGGTTGATTGCGTTGTAGTAAACCTGCGCCGTGTCCACACGGTCTGTTTCAACCACGGCGAGACAGGCAGCAGGATCCCCAAGCGCAGTGAATCCTGCATGGTCGATCAAGCCATCCGATTTCAGAGCATCGAATGCGTCGAGCACACCACCAGGCCGGATCACCTCATCGACGGGCAACTGGTTCCCGCCATCACCGAGCTTGTTGTGCAGCTGGAGCAAAGGAACCCGCGTCATCCGTAGCCTTTCCAGGCTCGCGGCCAGCGACTTTCTGACCTGATCGAGATAGCTACCGCTGCTGCTCTCGACAGCAACTTTGGTCGATACCCCGGGCCTTCTCGCCTGGGGAAGTTCCGAGAGCAGCCAACCCAACACTTCTTCCGACTGACCATTGCCGTAGGACGCGGCGGTATCGATCCAGTTGACACCACCGTCCAACGCCCGCTGAATGGCCTCCCGACGGATCGCATCGCTGGCATGCAGCAGAATCCCACCGACGAATCCGCCCCCGAAAACCAGTTCCGAAATCTCCAGCCCAGTTCTGCCTAAAGTGTTTGTTTTCAAATCCCCTCCCTACT
>CAJXBY010000002.1 GCA_913051905.1 uncultured Gammaproteobacteria bacterium
CTGCGCGATACCGACGGCATCACTGTCGAACTGATTCAAAAACCCTGAACAGTCTAATCGGGATTATTTGTGGCAGACTGTCCAGGACCGCTTTCAGCCAGCAGACGCGCCAAAAGGATCATCGATTGAAACGCACGGTTCCGTGAACCACCGTGGTCCTTCACGGGTCATGTATATATGATCTTCCAGGCGCACCCCAAATTCTCCATAAAGGCAGATCATCGGCTCGTTTGAAAAACACATGCCCTTTGCCAGCGGTGTGTCGTTGCCCTGTACCAGGTAAGGAGGTTCGTGGACATCCAGTCCCAGTCCGTGCCCGGTGCGGTGCGGCAGACCCGGCACAGCGTAACCCGGACCTAGCCCGGCTGCTTCGATCACCCGTCGTGCCGCGGCATCAACCTGAGCCGCCGACGACCCGATCCGGGCCGCCTCGAAAGCTGCCTTCTGCGCCTGTTGCTCTAATACCCAGATCTCCCGCTGACGGTCACTGGGCTCGCCAAATACGTAGGACCGGGTGATGTCGGAAAAATAGCCATCCACCCGGGCGCCTGTATCGATCAGAATCATATCGCCGCGCTTTAAAGTCTGCGGATACGGCACACCGTGGGGATAAGCCGTCGGCTCACCAAACAGCACGATCCGAAACGGGGGCGGTCCGTCACAACCCATTTTAAGGTGGGCATCGATCAAGAACTGCTGCACCTCGGTCGTGCTAATCCCTTCCGTCATAATGCGAGCTGCAGCCGCCTGAATTGCCAGGGTGATATTCATGGCGTGCTGAATCAGGGCGATCTCAGCGGCTGATTTTTGCATTCGGAGAGGGGCCGTAATTCGATTGCCATTGACGTACTCGAACCCCGGGGCTGCGCCACGCAGTGCGTCATAGACTGAAAACGGTGCTGCTTCGTCTATCCCGACGATGGCCTCGGGTCCGGATTGATTCCGAACGACTTCGGCCACCAGCCGCGCCGGATCTTCATGCTCCTCCCAGGTTCTGATCTCTTCCCCGAAAAGCAGCATGGCCCGGGTTTTCTCTTCTTCAAATGCCGGGCTGATATAAACCAGATCCCCTCGGGCCGGTATCACGGCCCCATGCAAGCGTTCACTCGCCCACAGGTCAAGACCCGTGAAATAGAACAGGCTGGTCGTTGCTTCCAGAAACAACGCATCCATGCCCTGCTCGACCATCAACCGCTGGGCCCTGGTTATCCGGTCGAGTCGCTCGTCTATCGAAATCGGCTGCGCCGCAGCCGGCACCGGCAGCCGCTCCAGCTCGGCCATGGCATTCGATCCTCCGACGCCACGAGTCACCTGGCCCTCCAATGTCGCATCAGACCCTCGTTTGCTCTAAACCACTCATTTTCTGCCTGCCTCTTTTCACTCAAGTACATCAGGAACGTAAACCTCAACGACTGGAAGCCTACAGCGATATTCTAAAGCGGCCAGAAGACAAGTAGCGCGGGCACCCCGACCACGACGACGATGAGCTCGAGCGGCAACCCCATGCGCCAGTAGTCCCCGAACTGATATCCGCCGGGGCCCATGATGATGGTGTTGTTCTTGTGACCGATGGGCGTCAGAAAAGCACAAGAGGCCGCCACCGCAACGGCCATCAGAAACGGATCGGGATTGACGTTCAGTGCCCCCGCAACATGTACGGCTATCGGCGCTGCGATCAAGGCCGTAGCGACATTATTGAGAACGTCCGAAAGCGTCATCGTCACCACCATGATGATCACCAGCACGGCAACCACAGGCAGGCCTTCCGTAATCTGAATCAGCAATTCGGCAATCAGGCTTGTTACACCGCTGGATTCGAGCGCGGCTCCGATCGGTATCAACGACCCCAGCAACACAATCACCGGCCACTCGACCGAGTCATAAAGCTGGGCGACCGGTACTATTCCCAGCAGCACATAGAGCAACGCTGCCCCGGCCAGCGCTACGGGCAACTGCACCAGGCCCACCGCGGCCAGCAGTATCGCCCCGGCGAAGAGACCAATTGCGAGCCACGCCTTGTCCCGCTGCAGAATCTGAAGTCCCCGGTCGGCCAACGGCAGGCACCCCAGCCACCCCACCACTTCAGGCAGCCGGTCTTCCGGACCCGAGAGCAAAAGAATATCTCCCGTTCGGATCACTAAGCGGCGGACCCGATCCCGAAAAGGACGTCCCTGGCGGGATACCCCCAGCAGCATCACCCCCTGCCGGTAGGCCAGCCGCAGATCCATCGCTGAGCGACCTTCGATTCGGGCGCCTTCGGGTACCACGACCTCCAACAGCATCTGATTGTCCGACAGTAGTTCGGATTTACCGCCGGCCGATGCGTATTCCAGGCCCGCGGCGCCGACGAACTTTTCCATAGCGGCAACAGCACCTTGCATAACCACGAAATCACCGCTGCGCACCGTCTCCCGACGGGCGAAACCGGGAAGACGCTTGCCCGCGCGGACCAGGCCCAGCAGAGCAATATCGTGTTCCTCGGCCATCGGGTAAAGATCACGCATCCGTTCTCCGGCAACAGCACTGTCTTTCGGCACTCTGGCCTCCGCCACATAACCTTCAAGATCCTGAAGATCCTGGCGGGGCTGGTACTGCCGTCTTTCCGCAGGCAGGAGTCTCCATCCGACCAGGGCAACGTAAGCCACACCGACCAGGGCCACCACCAGTCCCACTGCCGCAAAATCAAACATGCCGAACGCTTCCCCCAATGCGTCTCCCCGGAACGTGGCCACTACGATGTTCGGCGGTGTGCCGATCATCGTGACCATTCCGCCCAGGATCGTCGCAAACGAGAGGGGCATCAGCGTCAGGGCCGGACTGCGCTTGGCCTTGGCAGCTGCTTCCATATCTACAGGCATCAGCAGCGCCAATGCGGCAACATTGTTCATCAGGCCTGACAGTGCGGCACCGACAGCCGAGACGATCCCGATGTGCGTACCGATACTGGCGGTTCCTCGAATCACATAACGGGCAATCATCTCGACGGCACCTGAATTAGCGAGGCCACGGCTGACCACCAGTACCAGCGCTATGATGACGGTAGCCGGGTGACCGAACCCCGCAAACGCGCCCGCCGCCGGAACTGCGCCACCAACGGCCGCTACCACCAGTGCGCCAAAGGCCACCAGATCGTAGCGAATACGCCCCCACAGCAGCATGGCGAAGACTGCCAGCAGAAGGAGGAGCAGGAAAACCTGCTGTGCATTCATGGTCGGAAAACCAGCGAAAGACAGGGCAGCAGCTAACGGGGCTGCATTCGGATTGCCCCGTCCAGTCGGATCACATCACCATTGAGCATTTCATTGTCAACAATGTGTTCTACCAGACCAGCGAATTCCTCCGGCTGTCCCAGTCTCTTGGGAAACGGCACCTGGCTGGCGAGGCTCTCCTGTACCTCTTCGGGCAACCCACCAAGCATAGGCGTCCGGATCAGGCCCGGCGCGATGGTCATAACCCGTATGCCAAACTGTGCCAGTTCCCTGGCTGCCGGCAGGGTCAGCGCCACGACGCCGCCCTTAGACGAACTGTAGGCAGCCTGCCCGATCTGCCCGTCATAAGCGGCAACCGACGCTGTGTTGACAATCACCCCACGGCTGCCGCTTTCGGAGACTGTCTCCAGATCCTTCATACGAGCCGCGGCGAGCCGCATCACATTGAATGTCCCGATCAAGTTAACGTTGATCACCTGCTGGTAGGCGGCGAGATCATGCGGGCCTTCACGACCGACAATGCGCGAGGCCAGAGCGATGCCCGCACAACTGACGACGACCCTGGGGGCTCCGACGGCCTCCACCACCCTATCCACCGCAACGGCGGTCGATCCCGCCTCGGACACATCGCAGCCGATGCCCACGCCCCCGAGTTTCTCTGCTGCCGCTTGGGCTGCCGTTTCGTCGACGTCCAGTATCGCCACCCGCGCACCCCGGGCCGCCAGAGCCTCAGCAGTTGCGGCACCCATACCAGATGCCCCGCCCGTCACCAGTACAGGTTCTTTGTTCAGATTCATTTCATATTGACCTAAAAAGTGGTTTGTCCAGAAGACCGATGGCCCGTTTATAACAGAAATCTCTTCCTACCAGCCTTCCATGTCGGACGGCAGAGCGGTACCCTACGCACCTCAGGATGCCCCAAAAAAGATCACAACCCTATGAGCGACGATAACGAACCGATTGAACGTGAGTCAATGGAAGTGGACGTCCTGGTCGTGGGTGCCGGACCCGCCGGTCTCGCGACTGCCTGCCGTCTGATGCAGTTGTCTCAGGAAAACGAGCGGGAGCTGAATGTGGTGGTACTGGAAAAAGGTTCCGAGGTGGGTACTCACATTCTGTCCGGAGCCGTGATCGAGCCCACTGCCCTGAACGAACTCTTTCCTGACTGGCAGTCAAACGGTGCGCCCCTGACCACTCCCGTCACGCGCGATGAGATGTACTTTTATCGGAACGCCGAGAAAGCGCTTAAAGTCCCCAACTTCATGATTCCGAGGACGATGCACAACCAAGGCAACTACATTGTCAGCCTCGGCAAAGTTGTGCGTTGGCTTGGGGAGCAGGCGGAATCCCTGGGCGCTGAGATATTCCCCGGGTTTCCCGCCAGTGAGGTCCTGTTCAGTGAATTGGGTGCCGTCAAGGGCGTGGCGACCGGCGAGATGGGTATATCGGCCTCTGGCGAGCGTAAAAGCACCTACGAACCCGGCATGGAACTGCACGCCAAGTACACCATATTCGCTGAAGGTTGTCGGGGCCACCTCGGAAAGCAACTGATCGAGCAATACGCTCTGGACCATGAAAAGTCACCCCAACATTACGGCATCGGCCTGAAAGAACTCTGGGAGATCGACTCCTCGAAACACGAACCTGGTCTTGTCGTTCACGGTGCCGGATGGCCGCTCAATGAGAACGGTGCCACCGGCGGATCTTTTCTCTATCACCTTGAGGACAATCTCGTTTCCCTGGGCCTGATCGTGGACCTGAACTACGAGCATCCCTATCTCAGTCCCTATGAGGAACTTCAGCGGTACAAGACCCACCCCGGCGTCAGGCGTTACCTCGAAGGTGGCAAACGAATCAGCTACGGCGCAAGAGCCATCACCAAAGGCGGTTTCAACTCGCTGCCCAAAATGTCTCTCCCCGGGGGTTTCGTCATCGGCTGCAATGCCGGAACCTTGAACTTCTCGAAGATCAAAGGCACCCACACCGCGATGAAATCAGGCATGATTGCGGCCGAGACGATTTTCGGGGTGTTGTCTGACGGCGACCCGGGCGGCAAAGACCACACCCACTACCAGAGCAAGGTCGATATCTCCTGGCTGTACACCGAACTCAAGAGTGCCCGTAACTTCGGACCCGCGCTGCATAAATTCGGGACCTATGCTGGGGGGGCATTCAACTATCTGGACCAGAACTGGTTTCGGGGCAAACTGCCCTTTACCTTGCGGGACAATACCACCGACCACGGGTCGATTAAAGACGCCAGCGGGTTTTCGCCCATCGAATATCCCCGTCCTGACGGCGTGCTGACCTTCGACCAGAACTCATCAGTCTTTCTGACCAACACGAACCATGAAGAGGATCAACCGGTCCACCTGAAGCTTGCCAATGAAAACATTCCGCTCGGTGTCAACCTCAGCCGCTGGCAGGAACCTGCCCAACGCTACTGTCCGGCCGGAGTCTATGAGATCCTCGAAGACGAGAAAGGCAAACGTTTTCAGATCAATGCACAGAACTGTATCCACTGCAAAACGTGCGACATCAAGGACCCGAGCCAGAACATCACCTGGGTTACCCCAGAAGGTGGGGGTGGACCCGCCTATGCGGAGATGTGAACGCAGGCGTCAGTCACTAAAGGCCCGCGCGTTCTGAAAAAGGCGCAGCCATGGGCTGTGCTCTCCCCAGTGGTCCGGGTGCCAGGAGTTGTTGAGAGTGCGGAACACTCTCTCCGGGTGAGGCATCATGATCGTCACCCTTCCCTCTGCTGCCGTCAATCCGGTAACGCCGCCGGCTGAACCATTGGGATTGAACGGATAGTTCTGCGCGACAGACCCATAATTATTCACGTAACGCAACGCGATCTGTTGCGAGGCAGACAACGTGCTAAGGGCTTCGTTGCCGCTGAACTCGGCCCGCCCTTCTCCGTGAGCTACCACGATCGGCAGACGGCTGCCGGCCATCCCGCTGAACAGAACGGAGTCAGACTCCAGCACCTCCACCATCACCTGCCGCGCTTCGTACTGTTCAGAAAGGTTTCGTCCGAATTCCGGCCAGTGCTCGGCTCCGGGGATTAGGGATTTCAGGGCGGCAATCATCTGGCAGCCATTACAGACCCCGAGCGCAAAACGGTCGGGTCGGTTGAAAAAGACTTCGAACATCTCCTTTAACGCACCGTCCAGAAGGATCGTCTTGGCCCACCCCTGACCCGCACCCAGCACATCGCCGAATGAAAAACCCCCGCACGCTGCAAACCCCTGGAATGATTCCAGGTGGTGCCGACCTTCGCTGAGGTCACTCATGGTGACATCAATCGCACAGAAACCGGCGCGGTCGAAAACTGCCGCCATTTCCAGGTGGCCGTTCACACCCTGTTCGCGCAACACCGCAATCCTTGGGCGCCGACCGGACAAAATAGCGCGGGTTGCCGGGTTTTGTGTAGGATCGAATGTGAGACTTTCGTGAAGACCCGGGTCGTCAACATCCAGCAGGCGATCATATTCCTCAAGCGCACAATCCGGGTTGTCACGCAGGGTCTGCATCCGCCAGCTCACTTCGGACCACGTTCTGTGACACTCCACCCTGGGTACCGAAAAAACCTCTGCGCCGGAAACTTTGATCCTGATGTCGTCGTGCAGGGCACTCGGTGACCCCAGAGACCGTACACAGTCTCCCAGCCCGTTCTCCTCAAACACATCCATGACGGCTTCTATATCTTCATTTTTTATCTGGACGACGGCTCCCAGCTCTTCCGAGAAAAGTGCGCCCAATAAGTCGTCCGCCGCCCCCAGTTCAATATCCAGGCCACAGCGACTGGCGAACGCCATCTCGCACAATGAAACAAACAGCCCGCCGTCCGAGCGGTCGTGATAGGCGCATAATCGCCCTTCCGCCATCAGGCGGCGCGTCGCCCGAAAAAATCCTGCCAAATGTGCCGGCGTATGGACATCGGGTGCCCGCTGCCCAACCTGACCGAAGACCTGGGCCAATGCCGAGCCACCCAGCCGGTTACGGCCCTGCCCGAGGTCGATCAGCAGTAACGCCGTCGACCGGTCGGTCCTCAGCTTTGGCGTCAGCGTCAAACGGGTATCCGCAACCGGGGCAAAGGCGGTGACCACAAGGGAAAGCGGTGCGACCACGTTGTAGCTTTCGTCTGCGTCGCGCCACACGGTCTTCATCGACATCGAGTCCTTACCCACCGGAATCGAGACCCCCAGTTCCGGGCAGACTTCCAGCGCGACGCTTCGCACCGCGTCAAACAGGGCGGCGTCCTGCCCCGGGTGTCCAGCAGCCGCCATCCAGTTGGCCGACAGCCGCACGTCGGAGAGATCCTCGACCGCCGATGCCGCAAGATTGGTGATCGCTTCAGCTACCGCCATTCGCGCACTGGCTACGGGATCGACTAGCGCAATGACCGCCCGTTCACCCAGCGCTATGGCTTCCCCCGCGTAGCCCTCGAATCCAGCAGTAGTCACTGCGACATCCGCAACCGGCACCTGCCAAGGTCCAACCATCTGATCCCGGGCCACTTGCCCCGTAACGCTACGGTCGCCGATGGTGATCAGAAAGCTCTTGTCGCCGACGCTCGGCAATCTCAGAACGCGTCGGGCGGCCTCATCGAGATCAATTCCCTCGAGATTCAGGTTCGGATAAGGCTGCAGATGCCGGACCACGGTGCGGTGCATGCGCGGGGGATTGCCGAACAACACGTCCATCTCCAGGTCTATAGGATCCGCTGGATCGTTGGGCGTACCGTGTTTTCCGGCAACGTTCCCGCGACTGCCCGCAAGCCGCAGTGATCTGGCTTCTGTTGCCTCACCGACCACGCTGTAGAGACAGCGTTCGCGCCGGCAAATCGCCTCGAATACATCAACGCTCTTCGGCAGTATGGCAACCACATACCGTTCCTGCGCCTCGTTGCACCACAACTGCATCGGTGACAAGCCCGGCTCATCCGTCGGGATTGCATCTAGTTCAAAACGGGCTCCCAACCCCGAATCCTGGACCAGTTCCGGAAGCGCGTTGGAAAGCCCTCCGGCACCGACATCATGGATACTGACAATGGGGTTCTGCTCACCCAACGCGATACAGCTGTCGATCACCTCCTGGCAGCGCCGTTGCATCTCCGGATTGCCTCTCTGCACGGAGGCGTAGTCCAATGATTCGCTGCTGCGGCCGGTGTCAACACTGGAAGCGGCACCGCCGCCAAGACCAATTAACATCGCCGGGCCGCCGAGAACAATCAACTGCGCCCCGGGAGACATTGTCTTTTTGTGGATGTGACTGGTACGAACGTTACCGATTCCTCCGGCCAGCATGATCGGTTTGTGGTATCCCCAGCGAAACGTCCGGCACCCTCCCGCATCAGGCACTTCGAGGGTACGAAAATAGCCCCCGATGTTGGGGCGGCCAAATTCGTTGTTAAATGCGGCCCCGCCGATCGGCGCCTCCAGCATGATCTGCAGGGGACCGGCCTGTCTTGGAGAGGTCAGCGCCGGGCCTTCCCAGGGCATCGTAAAACCCGGCAGACGCAGATTCGAGACGGAGAATCCGGTCACTCCGGCTTTGGGTTTACCGCCTCGTCCAGTTGCCCCCTCATCCCGGATCTCTCCGCCGGAACCGGTTGCTGAACCGGCAAAGGGTGAGATTCCGGTAGGGTGATTATGGGTCTCGACCTTACCGAGAATGTGCAGCGGCTCGGCGAGCCGACAATACTCTCCCGTATGGGGATCAGGCAGAAAGCGGCAACCGGCATGACCCTCGATGACCGCTGAATTATCGTCGTAGGCCACCAGTGTGGACGAGCCAAACCGTTCATGGGTCGTGCGGATCATGCCGAAAAGGGAATCGGGCTGGTCAGTACCGTCTATGGTCCATCGCGCATTAAAAATCTTGTGTCGACAGTGCTCGGAATTGACCTGTGCGAACATCATCAGTTCGGCGTCTGTTGGGTTTCGCCCAATACGCCGGTACTCACGGACGAGGTAATCGATCTCTTCTTCAGCCAGCGCAAAACCCATGGATATATTGGCATCGGCTAGCGCCTCTCTGCCGCCTTTAACAAGGTCGACCCACTCGAGCGGTGCTGACTCGGCCGGTTCAAAAACTGCTGCCAGGTGTTCCCGCCCCAGCAGAAGATTTTCGGTCATCCGGTCATGAAGCAGTGGACCGAGCACGCAGCGCAGTTCATCTACGGAAACATCGCCCTGCACCCGCCACGAGACACCACGCTCCAAACGGAGAATGGCGGCCAGCCCACACCGATGGGCGATATCCGTAGCTTTGGTAGACCAGGGTGATATGGTGCCTGACCTGGGCACAACCAAGAGTTCAAGATCGTGGCCAGGGTCGCCGGGGCCCTGGCCATAGGCCAGAAGGTAGTGCAGTTGGGAAAGCTGATCCGGCGGGAGCGGGTCTGCAAGCGTTGCCAGGTGAAGGTACCGGCCGCTGAGTCCCTTGAGTCCCGGCAGCCGGTCGTGTATCTCGCCCAGTATTTTCTGGACGCGAAACCCCGAAGCCGCCGACCCCCCTTCTAGGATCAGCAAAACGGGGCGTACTCGGCGCTCAGCTTCAGGCAGCGACGGGGGCGTCGAGTGCCACCCCCAGTCGCAGAGCGACCTCTTCGTAGGCTTCTACCACATCACCGAGGTCACGTCGAAAACGGTCCTTGTCCAGCTTCTTGCGGGTTTTGGCATCCCACAGACGGCACCCGTCGGGGGTAAATTCGTCGCCCAGTAGCAGATCCCCGCTATAGCGTCCGAATTCGAGCTTAAAATCGACCAGAATAATGCCGGTATCAGCAAACAGCTGACTGAGAATCCTGTTGACCGCAAAAGTCTTTTCCTGCATGACCTTGACTTCTTCCGGCGTTGCCCAGCCGAAGGCCTGGATATGGTACTCATTGATCATGGGGTCGTGACGGGCATCATCCTTTAAAAAGAACTCAAATGTCGGCGGGTTGAGATCCAGACCGTCTTCCACGCCCAGCCGTTTGCAGAGCGATCCCGTCGCGATGTTTCGAACAACGCACTCGACCGGGATCATATCCAAACGCTTTACGGAGGACTCGGTATCGCTCAGCAGCTTCTCAAAATGATTGGTAATGCCTTCGTCGCGCAGGCAATCCATAATGTGCGCATTGAACCGGTTATTGACCATACCTTTACGATCTAGTTTCTCGATCTTTTCACCGTCAAATCGGGAGGTGTCGTCCCGGAATTCCATGATGAGTCGGTCAGGATCGTCCGTCAGGTACAGGGATTTGGCCTTACCTGAATACAACTCCTTTCCCTTGTTCAATATTTCCAGCTCCTGGTTGGAGGCCCACAGGCCCGGTCGTCAGATTACGCCTGCCTTACTCATGGCGGCGCGCACACGGTCATGGTATTGCGCGGACAGCTGCACCAGAGGCAACCGTATGCCGGCGCCAATCAACCCCTGCTGCTGAACGGCCCACTTGGCCGGGATTGGGTTGGACTCGAAGAACATGGCTGCATGCAGGTCAGCGAGCTGTCCATCCAGCGTACCGGCCTGTTCCGTATCACCGGCCACCGCTGCCGCACACATTCTGTGCATCAGATTCGGTGCCGCATTTGCTGTCACCGATATCGTGCCTTTACCCCCGGCGAGCATCAGCTGGCAGGCCGTGCCGTCTTCCCCGGAGTACACCGCGAATCCTTCCGGACTGCGTTCAATCAGGTCGCGACCGCGGTCCAGGTCATTGGTCGCATCCTTAATAGCCACTATATTGTCTATGTCCGCGAGACGCAGTGTGGTGTCATTGTGCATATCCACCGCAGTACGGCCGGGCACGTTATACAGAATCTGCGGAATCGCAGCCGACTCGGCAATGGCCTTGAAATGCTGGTAGAGACCTTCCTGCGGCGGCTTGTTGTAGTAGGGTACGACCAGTAGACAAGCATCTACACCCGCCTTTTCGGCATCTCGGGTGAGGGCTATCGCTTCAGCTGTAGAGTTCGCCCCTGTCCCCCCGATCACGGGGATTCTTCCGTTTACCGCCTTGACTGTCGCAGCTATGACTTCGATGTGTTCGTCATGATTCAGTGTGGCTGATTCGCCGGTTGTTCCTACGGAAACAATTGCATCGGTCCCCTGCTCGACGTGATGCCCCACCAGTCTGTCCAGGGAAGCCCAGTCCACTGAACCATCATCGTTCATCGGGGTGACCATGGCTACCATACTACCGGTCAGCATAATTCTCCTCCTTAAAAAGCAGCGTTTGGCTGCCTGCGTCCGGCGTGTATCTGATGGTACTTGGGGAGACCCTGATTGACAAGAATATCCATCATCAAGACAGTGACCAGTTGAGTCTGTTGCCAGCAATCCTGGCCTGCGAACCCAGCGCGAGCGGCATGTTGGGCGTGACATGGCCGAAGTCATTCGAATGGAAGACCGGAAACGGGCTGCGAGACATCAGTGCCTGAACCAACCAGTCTTCATCCTGATCTCCTTCGAGTTCAGTGAAACGGCCGAGCACGAGGGCAGTCACACCCTCAACAACGCCACTGTCGAGCCACTGGTTCCAGAGACGCAAAACCCTCGGTGCGCTCTCCCGGGTATCTTCCAAGTACAGCACATGGCCGGACAGGGAGCCCGGAAGAAACCCTGTGCCGATCAGATTGGACAACACGCTGAAGCAACCACCGAATAAGGTGCCGCTGAGATCCTCAGACCCTACATCGCTAGAGATCTGTTTCACACTGATGGTGCCGGACCATGGACGCTCCTTGGACAAAAGTTCAACTAGGGCCGTCACATCCGGCCCCTCCCCCCAGAGGGTCGACCCGGGCATCGGACCGTGCAATCCCGTCCAACCCAGTCTGGTGTAGAACGCAGACTGGAGCGCGGTGATATCGGAAAACCCGACCATCATCTTCGGTGGAATCCTGGTAAGGGCAGACCAATCCAGGTGACGTAACAGATCGCTGGCGCCATAACCCCCGCGCGCAGCCAGCACGCAATCACAACCCGACTCCAGCAGCGCGGCTGACAACGCCCGCGCCCGTTCACGAACGCCGGCTGTTTCCAGGCGATCTCCGGCGCCCATATCGTAAGTTATGACCTCCACCTGGATGCTGCGCTCACAGACCCCGGTGAGGTTCTGCTCGAGCACACCGGGTACCGAAGCCGAGCTGGGTTCTAGGACTGCTACTTTGACGATCCGGCTCCGGCGGTCCTGGCCTGCCATGAATCCGGGCACCCTACTATTTCCGCCTATTGCTCGAGCAACTGCTTGAAGGTACCTGGCTTATCCGACAGTTCGGCGTAGCTGCCCTGCTGCGTGATCCGACCACCGTCCATCACGAGCACCTGTTCGAAGGCAGATGCCAGGTCCGGCCGCTCCACCACCCAGGCAATTCCCCGGTCAGCCATGAAACGCGTGACGTCCTGGACAACCTTGGTCTGGGCTGTTGGGTCGAGCGAACCCACTGCTTCATTGACGATGAGCATATCCGGCTGTTTAAGCAGGGCCCGGGCCAGAGACAGTTTCTGCTTTTGAGCCAGGCCAAGGCGCGCGCCCGAGGAGCCTACGTTGAAATTCAGACCCAACGACAGTATGGACTTGCGTATGCCAATGTCCTCGATCACCTCGTCGACGATTCGGCTTACTTTTTCCCGGGCCGTGGCTTGCCCGTAGACGAGGGCACCGAAGAGAATATTGCCGCGTACCGTCAATGCAGTATTGAACTTTTCAACATCAAGGAACGTGACCTTGTCGCTGTCCTCGCCCAGGGTTTCACGCAGTTGATGGCGGGCCTTCAGAAGTTTCTGCTGCATCTCATCGTCGATAATCCCTAAACGGTGCCTCGCCGGAATCAGCTTAAAGGGTAGTGCCAGGAGCAGCGCACGCTCTTCTTCATCCAAACCACCCTCCTGGCCATCCTGATGAACTTCAATCGCACCGTCTCCGGAGGTTTTAATTTTTTTCAGAATGGCTTCGAAAACCGGAAGATCGTCCGCATTGACCAGGCTGTACTGTTCAAATAATTCACTTTCCGGGGGGACATCGGCAAAGATCTCACACATGGTCTCCGCCACCCTGTGACCCATGCGCAAAAAATCCTGGTACAGACCAGTCGTCTCGAGGACGCCCATCACGGTAGCATTGGCCGGCAGGTTCTCTGGTCGGAACTCCTCGGTCAACGGCGCCCCGAACAGTAAATTCTCCGAGACGGTCACGTTGACGTTGTAACGATCGACCTCAAACTGCTCGACCAGATTCTCCATACCTCGTTCAGACAATAAAGCAAACAGACGCTGCCGGGCCTGCAGGATCTGTTCGGCAACGGCCACCGATACGCCCGATTCACACGACGTGTCCAGACCAAATTCATAGACGTCCGGCTCGAGCCCACAGATCGATAGGATCTCAATCGACTTATTCAACAAGTCATCGGTATCTTTGACACCAGCCGATTCGTAATCCAGCCAGTCTGCCTCAGGGTCATCCAGGCTGTTTGCACTGGCCTGGGCTTCCCGCTGAGCGATCAAGTAGGTTTCGCTGACTTCCCCGTCGCTGGGCCGCGGTTCGTGTTTGAGTCCGTAATAGAGGTTGTCGATCAAGGTGCCGGTAAACACATGTGCCGTGGGGCCCACGTAAGAAAGCCGACGGCCGGTAACTCCTTCAGGCAGATCTGTAAAACTCGTCTCGTTGAGATTCAACCGTCCGCCCGTCGGGAACAACAGCCTGGAGAGCAATTCTGCCAACTCGCTCTTGCCGCTGCCACTGGCGCCGACTACGCAGGCGTGGCGGTTCAACTCCAGCTTGAAACTCGCTCCATCGACACTGCGGACCTGCTCATCCTCACTGTAGACGACGTTACTGCTGACGATCTGGCCGGTCAAAGGCGTAACCGGTTCATCGCTCTCCTGTAGTTTTTCATCCAGCATGTTTGCTGGCTGAAACTGAGAGGTGACTGCCTCGTACTTGACCCTGACATCCGCAAGAACCTGGTAGAACTTCAACAGCTCCTTCCACGGCGGTCCGATGTCCTTATACGCCGCCAGCACAGCTACCAGCGCACCGATCGTGACTTCACCGGTAATGACCAGATACCCACCTATTGAATAGAAAAAGAACGGGGTGATCTGGGCCAGGAAATTGTTCAGAAACTTGATGAAAAACTTCCGACGGTAAATATCCACGCGAATATCAAAGATCCGGCCCAGGCGGCTGCCCGCCCGTGCTCGCTCGTAACGGGAAGTGTCGTTCGCATGGATGTCTGCAATACCCATCACCGTTTCACCGATCTGATCCGACAGTCCGCGTACTGTCTGCACCCGCTGCCGGGAGAGCAGATTCACTTTGCTCTGCAGTTTTGGTATCAGCCACATCTGCGGGGGATACAGGGCAATAGCCGCCAGCCCTAGCCAGACGTCCTGCTGGAAAATAAAAAAGAGATAAGTAAAGAGCAAAGCCCCCTGGAACGCCGGCGCACCAATTGCATCACCGATAAACCCACCCAGAGGCTCCGTCTCTGCGGTGATCATCGGGATCAACTGCCCCTGGGAAGTACGCTTGAAATGGGGCAACGGGAACCGCATCAGCCGGCTGTACAGATCGTAACGGAAACGACGCAACATGCGCTCGCCCAGAATACCCTTATAGACATTGAGATAGAACTTCAAACCGCCGTTGATGATGACAAGCAGAAGGAACACCACACACAGTATCAACAAATAGCTGATCTGATCGACCTCGAACCCAAAAATCGCGTCCGGTATGTCCTGCCCGCCAATCGCCTTGTTAATGATCTCCTTGGGGACCATCAGACCAACATAGACCAGCGGCATCGAGATCGCGGTCAGCAACAACAGAAACAACTGGCCACGCAAGGTATGCTTCAGAATGTACTTGTAGATCGAACGTTCCATAGTTTGACCAAGCAACTCGTGCTTTAAACCGGACTGGCCTCGATACTAGCCCGGCAATGCGATAATTCGGCACTTATACCACAACCGGAGCAAGCACCCTATCTGATCCGGCTGGGCCAAATGACAGGTAACGACCCCATATCCGCCAACGTTGTCATGGTCCTGAAGGGCTATCCTCGCCTGTCGGAGACGTTCATCGCCCAGGAGATCCTGGGGCTCCAGCAGGCGGGATTGCTGCTGCAGCTGGTCTCGTTGCGCAGACCCACCGATGCAGCGATTCATCCTGTCCACAGCGAGATCAGAATCCCTGTCCATTACCTGCCGGAGTACCTCTACCAGGATCCCAGAGCCGTGTTCAACGCCTGGCAGAGCGTGCGGCGGCTCCCCGGCTACCGAAAAGCGCTCGCTGCGTGGTTTTCCGACCTGAGCCGAGACCCCAGCCCCAATCGTGCCCGGCGTTTCGGGCAGGCCCTGGTTCTGGCCCGGGCACTGCCGACCGCAACCGCCCTGATCTACGCGCACTTCCTGCATACACCGGCGTCGGTTGCCCGTTATGCTGCAATGATGCGGAGCCTGCCCTGGGCGGTATCAGCACATGCCAAGGATATCTGGCTCACACCGGAATGGGAAAAGAAGGAAAAACTCAGGAGTTGTGCCTGGTTAACGACTTGTACCGTCGCCGGCCAACAACATCTTCAGCAGCTGGCACCACCTGGCCTGTCGGTTCAGCTCAATTACCACGGCCTGGATCTTTCGCGTTTTCCTGAACCTGCAGGCCCCACAACACAATATGACGGGGCGACGGCGGAGAATCCGGTTCGCCTGCTTTCGGTCGGACGTGCGGTCGCCAAAAAGGGCTTTGATGTTGTCCTCACGGCCCTCGCCGACCTACCCGACTCCAAGCACTGGCGTTTTACCCACGTCGGCGGGGGCATGCTGCTGGACCGTCTCAAAACCCAGGCCAAGGCGCTTGGCATCAGCGACCGGACGACCTGGCTAGGGCCACTGGATCAGGAGAAGCTGCTGCAAGAGTACCGCAAGGCCCATATCTTCGTCCTCGCCAGCCGTATCGGCCCCGACGGCGACCGTGACGGCCTGCCGAACGTACTCATGGAGGCTGCGAGCCAGCGGCTTGCCATCGCGGCGACCTCGCTACCAGGAATTGCCGAGCTGATCACTCATCAACGCCATGGGCTGCTGGTGCCTCCTGACGACCCGGGACGCCTGACCGAGGCGTTACTACAGCTCATCGGCGATTCGGAATTGCGGGTACGCATCGGAACCGCCGCAAGCGATCTTGTCCGGGCGAATTTCAATCACCGCAGCAGCTTTTTGCCACTGCTCCAGCTTTTCAGGGACTGACTTCCAGCCGTGCGTATCGCGTTCTATGCCCCGATGAAACCCGTGGATCACCCGGTTCCGTCCGGTGACCGGCGAATTGCCCGGCTCTTCGTCGACACGCTGACCGCTGCTGGACACGAGGTTCAGGTCGCAAGCCGCTTCCGGTCTTTAGATATCACCGGTGACTCTGGCCGCCAGGCCCGCATCGCACACATCGGCCAGCGCATCGCCGAACGCCTTGTCCGTCGCTATAAAACGCAGCCTCACACCTCGATTCCCCAACTGTGGTTCACCTACCATCTCTATCACAAGGCACCTGACTGGATCGGGCCTCGGGTCTGCCGGCTTCTGGACATTCCTTATGTGATCGCCGAAGCCTCGTTTAGCCCCTCAAAGGCCGACGGCCCGTGGGGCCTCGGAGCGACTCAAAGCGCCTGCGCACTTTCTCGTGCGAGCGGCGTTCTATCCCTGAACCCACGAGATATCGAGTGCCTTCAGCCCCACCTTGCTAAAACGGCCCGGCAACTGCTGATAGCGCCCTTCCTAAAGCCACTGCCTACCGTTCCAGCCCGTGAGGATTGCCGGCGGCAGGCCGTTACCGACTACGGGCTCGACTCCAAGGCGGCCTGGCTGATCTGCACGGCGATGATGCGGACCGGGGACAAACTGGCCTCTTACCAGATTCTGGCTGACACGCTACCCCACCTGGCCGATCTGCCTTGGCAGTTGCTCGTCGTCGGCGATGGCGAAGAATCCGACCGGGTTCGCAACCTCTTCAGTGATATCGAACCATCGAGAATCCGGTATGCCGGCAGGCAATCGCTAGAGTCTCTCTCCAGACTTCTTGCCGCAAGCGATCTATTCATATGGCCCGCGGTCAATGAAGCTTTTGGCATGGCCATCCTCGAGGCTCAGCTGAGCGGACTCCCGGTGATTGCCGGCTACACCGACGGTGTGGCCGCTATTGTTGATCACGGCGTGACGGGTCTGTTGTGTCCAACCGGTCAGGCGGGCAGCCTCGCCAACGCCGCACGGCAGCTCTTGACCGATGGTACGGCAAGGAAACGGATGGGACATCACGCATCTGAAAAGGCACTGAGAATCCATAGCTTTTCTAGCGCAACCCAGCAGATTAAAGCATTCATTGCCGAAGTGGTTGGCGCATGTCACTAATCGGGTTTATACGACACGGCCGAACCGTCTGGAATGAGACCGGACGCATTCAGGGTCACACGGACACGGTGCTGAGTCCTCGAGGGCGGGAGGAAGTCGGCCACTGGCGACTGCCGGCGCGTTTCAGCACCTGGCACTGCTTTTGCAGCCCGCTGCGCCGAACCCATGAGACGGCCGGATTACTGGGAGCTACCGAACCCAGTACTGCAACCGCATTGATTGAAATGGACTGGGGCGAGTGGGAAGGAAAGACACTGCAGGATCTACGGGCAGAACTGGGCGATCACATGATCATGAACGAGTCAATGGGTCTAGACTTCCGCCCGACCGGTGGCGAGAGCCCTCGCGATGTCTGCGCACGTCTGGAACGGTGGATTGCAGAGATCAACAGCCTGGATGTCCTGCCGGCGGTTGCATTCTGTCACAAGGGTGTTATTCGGTCTGCCTTAAGTCTGGCAACCGGCTGGGACATGCAGAATAAACCTCCGGCTAAACTGCGGGACGACTGCCTTCAGCTCTTTCGCGTCATCGAGACCGGACTCGAAGTGGAAGAGCTTAACGTCCCGCTGAACCCTGGTCCGTGATGCCGCCGTGCGAAGGATGTTGGGCGTTGAGACGTTTTACAAACACGTCTAGACCTGTCGGCCGGTATCCGATGCGGGCATAAAACCCCCGAACCAGCAGGTTCCCGGGGCGCACAGTCGCCTCCAACCTGTGTATCGATCGCTCGCACATCCAGCTTTCAGCAGCCTGCATTAATTGCCGGCCAATACCCCGGCAGCGACAGTTCTGCGTTACCGCCAGGTAGTACACCCAGCCTCGATTTCGGTCATGGCCGAGCATTACGCTCCCGACCAAAGAGGCACCCGAATCCGCAACCAGCAACTCCGACCAGGGGTTACTGACACAGCTGTCGATGTCTGCCCGGGGTTGACTGCCGGGACCGTTCATCCCGCAATCTGCCCACAGCGCCAGCAAGGATTCTTGTTCACAACGGTTGAATGAACGAATCCGCATGTCCGCCTCGCCCACAGCCACGGTCATTGATTGACCCATCCGACAATCTGGTCGGCACTCAGCCTCGCCCCATCACACGGCCGGGACGACAGCCGCCAGGGCGCGGGGCCGGCGAGTCGTGCCGCGGCCCGGGCAAGACCTTCAGGGTACAACTCGGCTTCCTCGATGAAATCGGCCCGACCCATCTGCTTGAGGCGTCTCGCCCGCATGACCTGTTCGGTTTCGGAGCCGTCACCCTGAAATGGAACGAGCAGAGCCGGCACACCGGAGACCAGAATGTCGACCACACTGTTATAGCCCGCCTGCGAAACGGACAACCTGGCGTATTCCAGCAGGTGCAGAAAATCTGGCCGGTTTGCCTCTATTCGGACATTCGCCGGCGCCTCATCCCGTAATCTCTCGCGGAGCCCCCCCTGCGCTTGACTGCCCACCAAGATCCGCCACTCCAAATGCCTGACACAGTCTTGATCTGCAGCACGGACAGCGGTTTGGTAAAGCATCGTTCCCACTGCACCACCTCCTGCGGAGACAATCACCTCGCCTTCTTCAATGTGTCCTGCCGGACCTTGGTTTCCCGTGCTCACCAGACCAGTGTAGTGGAGGTTGCAACGGATCTTTTCGGTCAGGCTAAACGACGCTTGCAGGGGCAGAAAATCCGAATCACCATGGACCAGAACATCGTCATAGTATCCGTTCAGGATGTCCACGGTCTCCTGCTCCCGCAGTGCTTCTCTTTTTTGAACCACATCCCGAACAGAACACACTACCCGGCCCCGTAGCGCCCGGACACAATCGAGCAACGGCACTATTTCAAATCGCAGCTGCCGCCGTCCGAAAGGATAGAGCTCAGTCACGAGAATCCGCGGCTGGATTCGTTGGGCCAGTTGAGATAACTGCTCTTTGCGGTTTGAACGCCATCGGTCATCGACGGGGGTGCCGTCGCCCTGCAGAAGGCGGGAGAAATCCCCGTCCGCGGCCCGTACCGGCGGTAACTGATGAAAATCGATTCTCGGGCTGTGGGTCTCCTCCAGCGGCATACCGCCGCTCACCACGTGGACTTCGACGCCGCGGTCAGCACAAGCCTCTGCTATGGCGAGTGTGCGCCTCAGATGTCCCACACCTAGCAGGTGCTGCACATAGAATAAGATCGTGGGAGCCGATTCCACTAGTTTGCCGCTGGACAGGCCAAGCGTTAGCGGGCGACTGACTTCAGTAAAGGACCGTCCCGCTCGGTCAGCAAGGCTTGTACACGGTTTCGAACTTCTGTAGCCCCGGAAAGCAATTTCAGGCCCCCAGCGGTGGAGGGGAGCGGCCTGTGACTCAATGACTGCAGGGCGTGCGCCATGACTTTTGACGACCGGTCCCCATCACCCTGTAACATATCAATAAGGCCCAGATCTTCTGCCCGGCGTGCACGAAGCGTCTGTTCCATCCTGGGTACGGAGCGGGGCACCAGCAGTGCTCTTTTATCCAACGACAGGATTTCACAGAACGTGTTGTAACCACCCATCGCGACGATCCCTGCGGCTCGCGCGATCAGCAGTTCGATGTTCGGATGAAAGGTGAGGGTCTGGACATTATCCAGCGCGGCGGCCCTGCGTTCGAAGCTGAAACGGCGGGACTGGCTCATGAACGGTCCCAGTGCAATTAGCAGATGCAGGTCGGGTCGGGCATGTTCCTCACAGGCCCGCAACACCCAATCCACCAGAGTCTCCCCGTCACCGCCCCCGCCTGGCGTCACGAGCAGAAAAGGTTCATCGGGCACCTCAACCGGGTTTCTGGCCAACTCCGGCAGGTGGCGCTCCAGATAACCGGTATAGACCATTCGCGCCCTGGCCGCCGGACTGATATCGATGCCTAACAGCGGATCACCCATGGCAGGTACTCCGTAGACCCAGATTTCGTCGTAGAGTCGGTCCAGGTCCATCGGTATACCGCGGTTTTTCCATTCTTGACGGAGCAACACCGGGTCATCCATGATATCCCGCAGACCGAGAACCGTACGACCGCCCTGCGCGCGAAGCAGTTCAATGGTGGACCTGACCTCGCCTCTGAGACCCAGCGGTTCCTTGTCCACGATCAGCAAGTCGGGTGAAAAGGTTTTTGCGGTCTGTTCAATAATGGACGAGCGCATCTGCAGTGTCTGCGTGAGATCGGTATGGCTGGAGAGCGCCGTATAGTCTCCGCCACGCAGCTTGACGACACCCGGAATGCGTACGAAATCCACCCGGGCTTTGAAATCGAAGCTGCCAATGATCGGAGAGCCTGAAACGATCAGCACCCTCAATCCCTTGTAGTGCTCGACAAGCGTGTGTGCGATCGTCCTACAACGCCGAAGGTGCCCCAGCCCGAACGTATCGTGGCTGTAGATCAGTATTCGCGTGTCGTCGAGTTTTCCGTCGGCCATCAATTCCCTCTTCCAACAGTGCACACCACAGGGCATTCAGGACAACAGAACACCGTGAGTGAGGACATTGTATCAGCGCACCGGTGGCCGGCAACGGCAGCACTATCAGCCCGGAAATACAACGTTCCGGCTTGGTAATCCGCTGCTGCTGCTGCCCGAATGTGCTTGACACTTTCGCGATCCTGATGATGATTGCCCGATATCGTCCAACAAAAATCCGCTGAGGCACCTACCCCAGGAGTCGATCATGTCGATCTTCAATGAGCAACTGGATCAGAACAAAGCCAATTACGTACCGCTTTCGCCGGTGAGCTTTCTGCGTCGGGCAGCACAGATTGCCCCGGACGACCTAGCTGTTATTTACGGTGAGCGGCGATACACCTACAGCCAGTTCTGGGAACGATCCTGCCGCCTGGCAAGCGCGCTGACCCGCCGGGGGATTGGACCGGGTGATTGTGTCGCCATCATGGCTGCAAACACACCAGAGATGCTCGAGGCCCATAACGGGATTCCGATGATGGGTGCGGTACTCAACTCGCTGAATATACGCCTTGATGCCGCAACAATCGCCTTCATCCTGGACCACGGACAGGCCAGCGTCCTCATCACCGATCGAGCTTTCTCGTCCACCATCGCTGAAGCACTACAGTTAATCCACCGACCGTTACTGGTGATCGATATCAATGATTCCACGTCTCCTGACGGCGAACTTATCGGTGACACCGATTACGAAAGCCTGTTGGCAGAAGGCGAGACTGTGTATCACTCGGACCAGCCCGATGACGAGTGGCAAGCCCTGTCCCTGCTCTATACGTCGGGCACCACCGGTAACCCGAAGGGCTGTGTTTATCACCATCGCGGTGCCTACCTGAACGCTCTGGGCAACATGGCTACCATGGGCCTGACGCGAGAGTCGGTTTACCTGTGGACATTGCCGATGTTCCACTGTGATGGCTGGACCTTTACGTGGGGCGTCACCGCAGCCTTGGCCACTCATGTCTGCCTTCGAGAGGTCGACCCGGCGCGAGTTTTTGAACTGATCCGTGATGAAAAAGTCTCTCACATGTGCGGTGCACCGGTTGTCCTGAACATGCTGGCTCATGCACCCGACAACGCCAAGACCCGGTTTCCACAAAGAGTTGAAATCGCAACGGGCGGTGCCGCACCGCCTTCTCCCGTGATCGAAGCCATGGAGGAGAACGGATTCAACGTCACTCACCTGTACGGCCTGACCGAAACCTACGGCCCCGCAACCGTGTGTCTAACCCAGGCTGACTGGTCCGAGCTTTCGGTGACAGACCGTTCTACCCGTATCGCCCGACAGGGTGTTCACTACGCCACCCTGGAGGGCGCGAGTGTCAAGGATCCGCAGACGATGAAAGATGTGCCCTGGGATGGACAAACGATGGGGGAAGTGATGATACGTGGCAACACGGTTATGAAAGGTTATCTCAGGAATCCTGCCGCCACCCAGGATGTGTTCTCGGGGGGCTGGTTCCACAGTGGCGACCTAGCGGTCCGCCATGCCGACGGTTACATTGAGGTCAAAGACCGTTCCAAAGACATCATCATCTCCGGCGGCGAGAACATATCCAGCCTGGAGATCGAGGAAACGCTGTACCGCCATCCCGCTGTATTGGAAGCGGCAGTCGTCGCCAGGCCCGATGACAAGTGGGGCGAAACGCCGTGCGCCTTTGTGACACTACATGAAGGTGGAAATGCCTCAGCAAATGACATCATCGGGTTCTGCCGAGACCACCTGGCCCATTTCAAAACTCCGAAGACGGTCATCTTCGGGCCATTACCAAAGACCTCAACGGGCAAGATTCAAAAATTCGTACTGCGCAAACAGGCGGAGAATGCTGCCTGATTTGTCAGACAGGGCGCTCTTCCCGCCAGACCACCGGGTACCTCTCGCTGTCCAGGGGATCGCCATCAGCGTGCTCCTCCGAGCGCAGGCCCTTGTTTGTACCCGCCCGGGCATCATAGACCACATCATCCCCCGTGTACCGTACTGCATAGCCTCGCCGCCGTATGTGTGATGTCAGGTTCCCACCGGCACCGTGAACTGTCAGCGCATGAAAGACATACGCGTCTCCAGGCGAGAGATTCCAGCTGACGATATCGTACTGATCTCGCGTCTGGTCAAAATCCGGGATAGGCTCGTAGTTCGGATTTCGCTCATAGGCTTCTATGCTGGGACCTTTTCCAAAGGTTTCAGGCTGGAACCACCGATCCCAGCGATGAGAGCCACGAACAAACTCCATTGCACCACTGTCGGCGCTGACCGGATCCAACGCAATCCAGAACGTCAGCACCTGCCAGCCCCGCATCGCCCAGTAGGGCTGATCATTATGCCAACGCGTCCTGTTAGGCGTGCCCGGCTCTTTCACAAACAACTGGTCGTAGAGCAGATTGATTTTCGCCGACCCCAGCAACTGGGCAGCCATCTCCGGCAATGGTGAGTTCTTGCAAAAGTCGCGAAATCCGCTGTTACTCTCCCAGACTCTGAGATTCCCGTGGAATCGTCCTTCGCCATTCTCCGCCTCATAACGGTGAACGAACGGACCGGGGTTCTCGATGTCCTGTTCGACCGCCTCGCGTAGTAGAGCCACCCACTCCTGGTTGATACAGCCCCGAAGCACTGTCACACCATCCTGGTTGTATTGTTCGATCACGTTTTCGATGATCATGTCGGAATCTTCTGGAGCCTATCCTGGCTGACAATGGCCGGTTTCTGGCAACCTGTTGCCTTGGTTCCGGCCAACCGATGGTTAACCTAGATTCGGGGGAATGAAACGATAGTGAACCATTGTAACGAACCCCTGTCCAACCGGTTCGTTACAATGGGCCCATGAACACAGTACAACATCGCCTTGATAGCCTCGGCATACAATTGCCGGAACCCCGGGCACCAGCTTACAGTTACAGTGCGGTGGTGGTGGACAACGGGCTCGCCTGGGTTTCCGGTCAGTTGCCGTGGGACGGCGACACATCAAATCTGATTTTCACCGGACGCCTCGGGGAGACAGTCAACCTGACTGAGGGTCAGGCCTGTGCCAGGGCCTGCATATTCAATGCCCTGGCCGTTCTTCAGGATGCGCTGGGCACGCTCGATCATATCCAGCGGGTCCTCAAAGTGGTCGGTTACGTCGCCTCCGGACCCGGTTTCAATCAGCAACCGGCGGTCATTGATTCCGCATCCACGATCCTGACTGACGTTTTTAGGGAGGAAGGCCATCACGCCCGCTCTGCTGTCGGGGTTGCCGAACTTCCCCGCGGAGCACCGGTCGAGATCGAACTGATTGCAAGAACCCGTACCCAGTAACCCCTCTGACCAACCCCGCTTGGGTTAACATCAAAGAAAAACCGGCCTGCCATTAAGGTCCGTTGCTTGCGAGCCTCAGTTTAAGAAGACATCATATGACACGTTATACCCCATTCAATTTCACCGACTGGATCGACAACAATCAGCAGCACCTCAAACCCCCCGTCAGTAACAAACACCTGTTCGACGAACCCTCGCAGATGGTCGTGATGGTTGTGGGCGGGCCGAACCAGCGGGTCGATTTTCACGACGATCCGGCTGAGGAATTTTTCTATCAGGTGAGAGGTGACATGGTTCTCAAAATCTCTGAAAACGGTGAGATTCTCGACGTGCCGATACGTGAGGGAGAAGTGTTCATGCTGCCTGCCCATGTTCGACACTCACCACAACGGCCCATTCCTGGCTCTGTCGGCCTGGTTGTTGAAGGAGCGCGACACGCCGGCATGACAGACGGATTCGAGTGGTTCTGCTTTGACTGTGGAAAACTGGTGCACCGCGTCGAAGTGAAAGTTCAGGACATCGTCAAGGACCTGCCTCCCCTGTTCGACGCGTTCTATGGCAATGAGGCACAGCGGACCTGTGCGAACTGCGGGGCAAGGCACCCCGGAAAAGAACCACCGACCGACTGGGCAACCCTCTGATCACCCGCCGTGGCGGTCATCGACACACATACCCACTTCCTGCCTTACCAGTGGCCGGACCTGGAAGAGCGGTATGGGTCTGCGGACTGGCCGTGGCTCAAGCACACCAGCCAGGACCGGGCCATGCTGATGGTGGGCGAAAAGGAGTTTCGTCCGGTCTACTCCGCATGCTGGGATATAGAACGGCGACTCCAGGAAATGGATCGCGACCACATCGATCAGCAGATCATGTGTGCTACACCCCTGTTATTTGGATACCAACGGGATGCCGCCCACGCCGATGACTGCGCTAGACTGTTCAACGATCTGTCACTTGAGATGTGCAGTCGCTCCCACGGGCGCATCATGAGCCTTGCGCAAGTACCCCTTCAGAACACTGACCTGGCCTGCAGGGAAATCGAACGGGCGATGGGCTGCGGACACCTGGGCGTGCAGATCGGTAACCATGTCGGCGACCGCGATCTGGACGACGAGGGCCTCATCACTTTCCTGCAGCATTGTGCCGACGTTGAAGCACCTGTGCTGATCCATCCCTGGGACATGCTTGGGCGGGAACGAATGAATCGCCACATGCTCCAGTGGCTGGTGGCCATGCCGGCCGAAACCCAGTTATCTATTCTGCACCTGATTCTGTCCGGTGCGTTCGAACGCCTGCCTCGATCTCTTAAGCTCTGCTTCGCACACGGCGGAGGCAGCTTCGCTTATCTGCTAGGCCGAGTCGATAACGCCTGGCTGCACCGGGATATCGTCCGAGAACACTGCCCGCAGCTCCCATCGAGCTATACCGATCGGTTCTCGGTTGACTCGGCCGTGTTCGACCCGGGTGCGCTGCGCCTGCTGGTAGACGTCATGGGTCCTGATCGCGTCATGCTGGGCACTGATTATCCTTTTCCGCTCGGCGAACAGAAGATGGGGCATCTGGTTCGTTCAGCCCAAACGCTGTCGGAAACCGAAAAAACCAAGATTCTAGAAGACAACCCGAAGTCTTTCTTTTTCAAGACAAATACAAGGTATTCTCGCAAGATCTGACTGCCCGGGCTGGATTCCATTGATTCAGGCGTCGCAGAAACACCGGCTGTTTTCCAGAATCAAGATTCGAACCCGTTCGTATTGCCTTGAACCAACGCTATTTTGGTCCTATTCTCGACGTATGAATTCTTCACTTCAGCGCCTGGTGGTTGGCATATCCGGAGCGAGTGGCGCCATCTACGGCATACGTTTACTTGAGGTTTTAAGGGGACTTAGCCACATAGAGACCCACCTCGTTGTCAGCCATGCTGCCAAACGAACCATTCTGCTTGAGACGGATCATACACTCCAACATGTAGAGAGCCTTGCGGATCAGGTGTTTGGATTCAATGACATCGCAGCCTGTGTTTCATCTGGTTCCTACCATACTCTCGGAATGGTGATCGCCCCCTGTTCAATCAAGACGCTCTCCGGCATTGCCCACTGCTATGGCGACAACCTGCTGGTCAGGGCGGCAGACGTTGTGCTCAAGGAACAGCGGAAACTCGTTTTGGTCCTGCGCGAGACCCCTCTTCATCTGGGTCACACCCGGTTGATGTCAAAGGCCATCGAATCAGGGGCGACCCTCCTACCGCCAATGCCGGCCTTCTATCATCGACCGCGTACCATTGACGACCTGATCGATCAAACCGTAAACCGCGTTCTAGATCAGTTTGATATTGAAATACCGAAGGATCTTTTTGATCGTTGGCAGGGTCCGGTAAATACCAAAGCCAACACAACAGCCTGATAAAGCACCGTCACCAAGGGCATAGCTGATACTGCTCTGGCGAACGATCTGTGCTTTACGTATTATGTCCCGAGGTTGTATTCGGTTTCGATCGGCCCGACGCAGTAGTAGTTCATTAAGACCAATCCATGGGAACCCGGGCTGTTCTACGTTTTTAGCATGACACAATATTTTAGCCCGCAGGTTCCCGGGGTCCGACACAGTCAGGAGAACCGCAATGAAACTTGTCACATTCCAGCATTCAGGTACCCAGAGCATCGGCGTCGTCGATGGCCCTGAAGTTATCGACATCGGTCAGCAAGCCAGTAACCAGGGCCTTGATCTGAAATCACTGATCGCGGGAGACATACAGGAGACAGTCAGCAGCGCCCGCCAGAGCGCTGATCGCTATTCAATAGACGACGTTCAGCTGCTGCCACCTATTACCAACCCTGACAAGATTATCTGCGTGGGTCTCAACTACGAAAGCCACCGTCAAGAGACCGGCCGACCCGAGGTCGCTTTCCCCACCCTCTTTACACGGTTCTCCAATACCCAGATCGGTCACGAACAACCGATTTGGCGACCCGCTGAATCGACAAAACTGGATTACGAAGGTGAACTGGCTGTTGTTATCGGTCAGGGCGGTTGGAAGATTCCCGAATCGTCTGCTCTTGATCATGTCGCAGGTTATGCATGCTACAACGATGCGTCGGTCCGGGACTGGCAGCGTCACACCAGTCAGTTCACACCCGGCAAGAACTTTCTCCATTCTGGGCCATTCGGGCCCTGGCTCGTGACCGCCGACGAAATACCTGACCCCTCCAGGTTGACGCTCACCACCCGTTTAAATGGAGAGGTCTTGCAGCATGCGACCACCGATCTGCTGATCTTCACGATACCGGTATTGATCAACTATATCTCCCGTTTCACCCGCCTAGAAACAGGTGACGTCATCGTCAGTGGAACACCCGGTGGTGTCGGCTTTAAACGTGATCCGCAGGTGTTCATGAAACCCGGTGACCGTGTCGAAGTCGAAATCAGTGGCATCGGTATCCTGGCCAATCCGGTCGAGGCTGAACCGGTGACATGAAGTCAACCCCCAGACAGCCAAACACCTGTTTCGGCTAACAGCTTTCCTGATCCGACGGGTCCAGTCGATCTTTCGGCTAGAGCGGTTTGTAAACGGTCCCTTTCATCTCGATGACAAGATGCGGATGCGGTAACTGGTGCACCGCCACCGTTGTCCGTGCCGGACCACCCTTACTGAAATACTCCGCATAGACCTCGTTATACCCGGCGAAATCGTTCATATTGACGAGAAACGTGGTCACATCGACCAGGTCTTCCAGGGCGCAGTCCATCGAACTCAGTATGTCCTGGATGTTCTCGATCACGGCCCGGGTCTGCACCCGTATATCCAGTTCGGTCGTACCCTGACCGTCCGCCGCCGCGCCGGCTATGGAATTGTCTGGCCGGCGGGAACTGATTCCAGAGACAAACAGAAAATCGCCGGCTCGCCGGATATGCGGGTAAGCCCCCCGCGGTGTGGCTTTCTCGGACAGCGTCTTTGATGTCATGCGGGTCCCCTTAAAAAATGACGGCAATCATTTAGTCTAGCCATCTTCTGCCGGCTATCACAAACCCACGGTCCTCCCGGTTGCCAACCCAAGCAAGCCGCTTGGTTCAAGCATCTACAGTCTGATAATGTTCCGGGCCCAAGAGCGGGCCCAGAGGCCATCTAATGGACCGCAAAGGTACATAATTCACCCATCGCCCCGGACGGAGGCCCACGTATGCAAGCCAAAGATCCCTACTCCGCTATTTATGAAGAACTCATCGGGTTTGTCCCGCCCCGCATACAGCACCGTATTCGCCTTGGCCTGGAGACGGACTCGGAACTCCTCGAGGTGGTCGAAAATGTGAGAGAAAAGGCGATGTATCCGGACTGTTTCGACACCAGGACGGCCCAATTGATCCTGTTCGCGGTACTCATCTCGCACGTCTCCCCGGCATCCGAATACCACGCCCGCGGAGCGGTTCGCGCGGGCGCGACCAAAGAAGAACTGCACGCGGTTGCCGGCCTGGCTTTTCTTTTTCGAGGATTGCCGGCATTCAATCTCGCCGCCGAGGTGATCAACAAGATTTTCGATGAAGAGTCCCCAAAAGATACTTAAACCTCCCGTCGGCAGCATTATTGTAGAGCTCGAATTCTCCAGAGGCTGACGAAATGACCGTTCTCAACCGAAACCCGCTGCCGTTTTTCATCAACGGGGAATTCAGCGCACCGAAGGGGCGTGTGACCTACGCCAATATCAACCCTATCGACGGCAGTCCGAATTTTGATGTGCCCGAAGCCACGGCCGACGATATCGACCGGGCGGTTTCGGCTGCGCACTCGGCTTTGACCACTGAATGGTCGAGAATCGACAGGGACAGCCGGTCCAGAATACTCCACCGGGTTGCCGACCTGATCGATTCACGACGGGAGGAATTTCTGCACGCCGAGATTGCCGACACGGGCAAACCTGCTGCACTGGCCGGACATATCGATATTCCGCGAGGTGCGGAAAATTTCAGAATGTTCGCCGATCTGATCAAGGGCCTCTCGGAAGAGAGCTTCCGGATGCCGACACCCGAAGGCGGCGAGGCGATCAACTATACGGTGCGAAAACCCAAGGGGGTGATCGCTGTCATCTGTCCTTGGAACCTGCCCTTGCTGCTGATGACCTGGAAAGTGGCCCCTGCCCTCGCCTGCGGCAACGCGGTCGTGGTGAAACCCTCAGAAGAAACCCCGGCCACTGCAACATTACTGGGTGAAGTGATGAACGAGGCCGGTGTTTCGCCGGGCGTCTATAACGTTGTTCACGGCTTTGGGCCCGGGTCGGCCGGGGAACTCCTGGCACGGCACCCGGACGTGAATGCAGTGACCTTTACCGGTGAAACGACGACCGGCGCATCGATCATGAAATCTGTTGCCGATGACATCAAGGACGTGTCTTTTGAACTGGGTGGCAAAAACCCCGGTATCGTCTTTGCGGATGCCGACCTTGATCAGGCCCTGGAAGGTACCATGCGGTCTGCCTTCGCCAACTGCGGACAGGTCTGCCTCAGCACCGAACGGCTCTACGTCGAACGACCCATTTTTGAACAGTTCATCGAGTCGCTAGCCGACCGCGCCAGACAACTGCGACCCGGCAACCCCTACAGCAAGGACACGACCATTGGTCCGTTAATCAGCGACAGCCATCGCGACAAGGTGCTGGGTTACTACGAGAAGGCGAGAGAATTCGGGGCCCAGATTATGACTGGAGGCGGCACGCCGGAACTGACCGGTAATCTTCGTGGCGGCTGGTGGATTGAACCCACGATCTGGACAGGGCTGGAAGAGACGAGTCCCGTGGTCCGGGAAGAGATATTCGGTCCCTGCTGTCACATCTCTCCCTTTGACGAGATCGACGAGGTCGTAGCACTGGCCAATGACACGCAGTACGGTCTGGCCTCCACCCTATGGACACAAGATGTCAAAAAAGCGAACCAGATCGCTGCCCGTATGGAAAGTGGAATTACCTGGGTGAACTGCTGGTTCTTGCGTGATCTGCGAACCCCGTTCGGTGGAGCCAAGAAGTCAGGTATCGGCCGCGAAGGCGGCGAGTACTCAATGGCCTTCTACACCGAACTGCAGAACATCTGCCTTAAAGTCTGACTACCCACCGAGACTGCCATACCGCAGTGCTTCGGCAATACCCACACCATCGCTATGCGTGACAGCGCTCGGCGCTTGAACGAACCAGGTTCAAGATGCTTCAGTCACCAACACGCTGGCGTTACCGCTGCCTGATGACTGCCCATAGGTACCAAACTGTTGCCCCTTGTAAGCTCGATCATCGTCCATCGTTCCCAAATGGGTAGCCAGAATGCGCCCCCCCATCTCGGCCGCGACCGCCCGGGCATAGCTCGGAAACTCGCGCTTGGCCTTGGCGATTGCGCCTTCACACAGCAGATCAATGTACGCCTTATCTCTCGCTTGGTGGTCCTTAGACGGCCAGCGGTCGGGTCCTCTAACGAGTTGGTGAGCGAGAGCCGTGCTGGCTACAAATGCCACCCTGCGGCCGCTCCATTTCGCAGCCTGGGCCACGGCCTCACCAACAGCCATGCATTCATCGATATCGGCCATGACGCAGCATCCGAGAAGCACCACCGGTAACGAGAACAGCGGATCCAGATAGACCAGGGGAACATAAGAGCCATAATCAAACCGGTGATTTTTCGTTTCACTTTGGCTGTTCGGCAGTCCGGTTTCACCGATTGCATCCGACAGTGCGCCAGAGAATTCCACATCACCCTGAATCCTGTAGTGAATACCCGGGATCAGATCCGGGCATTCCTCACCAACGCAGATTCCTTCATGCAGTGACTGGTGACTGACATACCAGTTAAATGTGGTGACCCAGTGGGCAGAGTGGACGACCCAAAGATCGGGTTCCTGGGCCCGAATGGTCTCACCCATTTCCAGCGAGCCGGCCATCACTCCTTTCAAGAATTCTGGAGCACTGTCCGGATTGGCCATTCGTGGCGTGTGTGGTGTAATGGCGTGCGCCACAATTCGGCCATCTGCCATGGCGGCTATATCCTTTTGCGTTCTCCTGATCAACAGAATTTACCCCCTTGCGGCACCGGGGAAAAGGTCCACTGCTGATCTTTTATAACGGCAGACTCTGCCATTCCAAAGCCTGCTTGATTTCAGGCAGGCTTGGTTATAGTACGGGCCCAATCTCTCAGGACAAGCCCTGCGTTCTCCGCCCATCAACTGGTAATGGCGTCGACCAGCTGAGTAATACGGTCATGATCAAGCTCACCGGTACTGGCAGGCAAACTATCCAGGTACCGTGCCAGACCCTCAAACATCATTTTTTGCTGTGTACTTGGATCAGCATCTTCTGATCCCGATCCTTCGAGTAGCCTGCCCAGCGTATCAAGCTCGACCCGTTCTGCTTCCAGCTCGAGCGACTTGACTTCATCACGAAACCTTCTGGCCCGTTCCACTGGTATGCCTTTGCTGTCGGCCTTCAGGACACAGCGTAACTGGCGGAGAGGCACCACAACCTCTTTGTGCCACAGGGTAGTGACCTGGCGGGCCCGTGCCAGCAGCGCCCGGTCTGGTGCGACACCCTGCATCGCCGCCCAGCAAATAAACAACATTAGAGGCACGTTGGCTGCGCGTTCATCCTGAAACCAGAGACTTCGTTCCGCGACACCATCGCGGCCGTAAACGTCGACCGTCCATTCCCATAGTGCGCTGTTGTCTGGCATTAGTAGTTCAGGTTGGCAGAAATGCTGGTGGGTAGCGGCTTGTCCTTGTTCGATCGGTCGGTTCCGCTACAGAGCGTTACCCGCGACAGCTGTGTGCGAAGCTCAGCTTTGCACCTGCAATGCTTTACCGTTTATCTGTCTACACAACTTAATCACCGAGCAGATGATCCACGCGCCAGCCGTCGAGATCGTAGTCTCCGAGACAGTCCTCGACTATCTGCCTATAGCGCGCGCTGTCTCCTCGGTCATCGGACCAGCGCAGGGCATCGAGGCGCTGCTGTTCATTGTTGCCAGCATAGTTCCGCTCGTAAAGCGCATGGCGGCCGGCGAATTCGGAATACAAGGCATCCCAAATCAGTTTGAAGAGCTTGATCCTGTCCTGGGCAGCCATTCCCGTACCGCGGAAATACCGCTCAATGATCGGGTCAAGTTCCAGCGACTGGAGTTCTTTGGGCGAAGAGACTGTCACGATCGGACCACCGGCCAGAATCTTCTCAAAGATCTCACGAACCCTTTGCCAGGCCGAGGTCATGTATACCCTCGCCGCCGCAGCGGTTTGCAGGCGTGGCACTACAGAAGCACCAACGCCAGGTTCCGGGTCCAGCGCCATAGCCGTGCTCAGTGCCCACACCAGGTTACTCATCGCGACCAGTTCACCGACCTCCGTCTGCACTCCCCTAAACGCGTCAGTACCTGCCGCTTCGGTACCTTTCATCAGCAAACCACAGGCAAATTCGAGCTTGACAGCAAGCCGTGTCGACGACTGCAGGTTAAAGCGGTTGAAAAAACCCGAGGACGCGTAAAACCCTTTAGCCTTCTCCACGTCACGGTAAACCAGGACATTCTCCCAAGGAATGAATGCATCATGAAACACCAGTACCGAATCGTTTTCATCAAATCGGCTCGCGAGAGGTGCCTCGAACGGACTCTGCGATTTAAATTCGAACGAAGGGCGGGTAATCAGCTTGAGCCCCGGTGTATCCATGTCCACGATAAACACCAGCGCGAAGGCCTCGTCCTTACCTTCTTCCATACGTGCTGCGGTGCCGCTGTTCGGGGCAACAAATGTCGCATGGGTCAATACAGAACCTGTGGCGGCCATTTTGGCACCGCTCACATAGATCCCCCGATCGTCGTCACGAGTGACGTTAACAAATACATCGGTGCCCTCATGGTGAGGACGGTTGCGGTCCACCGGAGGGTCGACCAGGACATGATTGAGGAAAAGACACTGGCTCGCATACTTTCGGTACCAGTTCAGCGCGTTGTCACCGTATGGCTCGTAGAAATCGTAGCCCTCGGCCAATTGGGCCATGAAAGCCGCCTTGTAGTCCGGGGTGCGCCCCATCCAGCCGTAGGACATACGCTGCCAGATGGCGATCGCATCGCGCGCCGCAAGAAGCTCCTCCGGCGAGTAACTGGGCGTAAAAAACCGGTGCGTGCGTATGCCGTTTCGATCCGCGCAGGTCAACTGCGATCTGAATTCTGGATCGTGCAACGCATCGTAAAGACGGGCAATACTTCTAGCGCTGTTGCGAAATGCCGGATGGGTCGTCACGTCATCGACCTTACTGCCGTCGTACCAGACTTCGCGGGCGTCACGCACACTTTCAAGGAACGTTTCGCCATCCATTAACGCGTGACCTGCGGCAGGCCGCTCAAGAACCTCTTCAGGGTTACTCATCAGTACCTACCGCTGGTGAATTCTCTTAGTACACCCGGTTGTCGAATTTTACCCGACCACCCGTATTTTAAGCCTTGGCGATCGAATACGCCTGTTTTAAACTTCCCGTCGACGGATTCATCCAACTTCGGATGCAAAATTCACCGCCGTGGAAACAAAGCTGCGCAATAAGCTCCCGACGGGCGTATCGAACAAACCGATCGCATAGCGTGCCCAATGAACTGTAATTCAACCCCAATACAATCCATTCACAGGCCTTTGCAATGGGGCGTTTCATTGATTGAATTGCTGATTGCCGTGGCAATTCTTGGTGTGATCGCCTACATTGCCCTGCCGATCTATACCAACTACTACGAACGGGCAAAAATCACAGAAGCCTTATCGCTAGTCGAGATCGCGAAGAAAGCCATGGAGGAGTACCACGGCATTCATGGCGAATTCCCAAAAACAAATAGCAAAGCCGGAATCCCCCATCACAATCAAATAAAAGGGGACTATGTAAGGAGGGTCAAAATACAACCATATAGGCGATGGAAGGAACCTGCCATAAGGATGAATTTAGTGGGAAACCCTGATACATGGGGAGATAGAGCAACGTTGTTTTGGACACCATCTTTAATGGGCGGATCCATCGTTTGGACCTGCTGCTGGGAGCGATTTGACGGAGGTGACAATAACCGGTTCATTCCAAAATTCTGCCCCAATAAAGCGAACCGAAGAAGATGCCCACCTTAAGACCAATGAAATCTGTACCGATGACGACCACGAACGACTGAGTTCAGCTATAACACAGGTCTATCCTTGGCGTCGGTCTCCCCGCCCGGATTAATTCAGTTTGGCTGCCCAACAGCGCCTAAACAGATTGGACTACCGAAATTCAGGGTCGATTCAGGTTATTATTTTGAACGGGTTGGAGGTCACTACCCGACCAACTACACTCAGCGACTGCAGACCGAAAGCACCTGTGTCAGATCAGTATCGCCGCTCAAGCATTTCTCAAACCCGTCATGGAGCAGCGTATTCATCCCAGCCTTTTCAGCGATAGTCCGGATCTCGGCCGTAGAAGCTTTGCGCTGCATCGCACTACGGATGTTATCGTCATTGATCAGGAGTTCGTGTAAGGCTAACCGTCCACGGTATCCTGTCCGTTCGCAGAACCTACATCCTCTAGATCGCCAGAGTTTCAGCCTGCCAAGTCGAGCTGCCGTGTCGATGATTTTCTCGCCGAGGTGCCCTACAAGCTCCTCGTATTCGGGTCCTGTTGGAATGTGTTCCTCGCGACAGCGGTGACACAAACGTCGCGCCAGCCGCTGCGACAGAATCCCCAGCAACGCATCTGAGAAAGAAAAAGGGTCCAATCCCATATCTATCAACCGGGTAATAGTCTCTGGTGCAGTATTCGTGTGCAGGGTTGACAGTACCAGATGTCCAGTGAGCGAGGCCTCGATCGCCATATGCGCTGTTTCCTGATCACGCATCTCGCCAACCATAATGGTGTCTGGGTCGGCCCGCAGAAACGAGCGCATCGCAGCCGCGAAAGAAAGACCGATCTGTGGCTGCACCTGAAGCTGTCGCAACCCGGGTTGTGTTATCTCAACTGGATCCTCGACCGTCCAGATTTTCTTTTTGACATCATTTACATCTGCGAGCATCGAATGCAAGGTGGTCGTCTTGCCGGACCCGGTCGGTCCAACCGCCAGTACCAGGCCATAAGGCATGCGCACCAGTTTTTCAATATTTCGAAGATTGGCAGTGTTCAGGCCCATCTCACTCAAAGGCAGGGCCCCGTGTCCAGCCAGGATTCTCAGCACAACATCTTCATTTTCTCCGGCTGTGGGCAAGGTTACCATCCGCAGTTCGACCTCGCTTTCGCCGAACGGAAACCGGATTTTTCCATCCTGCGGCAATCGCCGTTCCGCAATATTGAGACGAGCCATAATTTTTAATCGCGCGATGACCGTATCACGATATTCAGCTGGAACCCGCCTGTAGGGACGCATTTGACCGTCGATACGAAAGCGGATGACAAACTCCTCCCGATCACCATAAGGCTCAAAATGAATATCCGAGGCCCGCTCACGGATGGCATCGACGATGAAACGGTTGACTAGCCTGATCACAATGGCGTCATCACCCTGAACATTGCCCGACTCAGGACGTCCACCCAGGTTCCGTAGAAAAGAATTAAAGTCTTCTGTGATCTCCTGATTCATGAATAATTCATGAATCTTAAAATTGATCTGTTCGGGATTCGCGACAACTTCGACGACACGCTTCCGACAGGCAAACTGCACGGCATCGGTGGCCTCAGTATTCAGTGGATCCCCGATGGCTATCGTCACCGAGTTGTTGTCGGCTCGAATCGGATAGACCTGGTGTTCACGGATCAACTCAGCAGGCACATCTTTTAATGCCGACGAATCGACATTTTCTTGATCAAGATCGATGTAAGGCAGTCCCAGCCGGGCAGCCAACGCTTGGGCCACGTTGGCCTCCTCAACGACACCCATCTCGACCAGCACCTCACCCAGACGCTTGCCTTTTTCGCGCTTCTGCTGTTTTAGGGCAACCTGGATTTCCATTTCGGTCGCAAGGCCTTCGTTCACCAGCACCTCACCCAGACGAAGCCGGCGCCGGTTGCTGCGATCGGCAGGCCTATTTATAGCTCCAATGTTCCCCTGGTTCATTTTGCTTTTCCTACGTTGGATAACACTTCAGACGTGGCTGAGCGGACTAGATACTATCGATTGATCGCGGCGAAATCCATTCAAAAGTTGAAAGATTCACGGCTATTTAACCTCAAAAGTGTATACTCTATGATTTAAAGAGACAATCAAACTGCTGCAAGTATCTGCCCTACCGCAGGATACGGCGACCATGAAGCTATGGCCACTGAACCACCATACATTGATTTTGCCACAAGACTGATTGAAGCCATGACCGAAGCGGGCTATGACGCTCGACCGGGCAGCTGGTCACGCATTCCGGTTGAGATCGAACCGCTTCGGCGCGAGGCCGGTGCCCGAAGCCTGACCACGGCCAGAAAATACCTGGAAGGCAGTGCTTTCCCCAGGCGACACCGCCTCGAACGTATCGCTGAGTGGCTGCGGGTGAATGTCGAGTGGCTGGCAAGCGGTAACGGCCCCCGTCACGCCGGCTCCACGGAGCCCGTGGGTCCGGACCTGCCGGAGGAGGCCCTGGCCCTCGCTCGTGCCTGGGCCAGTCTGCCAAGACACTATCGGGAACCGATTCGAAGCTGGATCATCATGGCATCGATTCACGACCAACTACCCGAAGAACTCAAGCAGCTGCCCCCCAGCGCACAGGGACTTGAGCGGCGCAAGCGTAAACGCTAGCGGCGCAGGCCCTCATTGCACGGCTTCCGGCGCCCACCCGAATGACAAACGCCAGAAAGCCATGCTTCGTCTAGGCCTTTGCTTCATCTGAAACGGCAGCTGTACCCGTCTTGGCTTCAGGATCCGCCTGCCGTACAAGCGCTTCTCGCAGCCAATTCTCGATTAGTCTCACATTCTCCCCGTCAACATACCGACGGCGGTACAACCCAATCTTGATTGATCGCAACTGGGGCAATGTCTTGCCCGCTTCAAACACCTTCATTCCCGGCACCAGTGTCGGCTGGGTCAGCACACTGATACCGAGACCTTGAAGGACCGCGTTCTGCAGACCGGCGATATCCGGGCTCTGGTAGGCCACGTACCAGTCCCGACCGGCAGCGTTCAGGCTTTCAACTATGCGGCGGCGATACTCACATCCTTCCGGATGCACGACCAGTGGTACCGTGTCTTGATCATTCAGCTCAAAATCGGTTGACGCCACCCAGACCGGATCAATTTCCCAGGTGTCCAACAGCCAGCTTTCGGCGCCTTCCCGTACGATAGCAACCGCACTGTCCAGCTCATCCAGAACAAGACTTTCGACCAGCAAATTGCTGAGATCACAGCGGACCGATACCGGCACGTCAGGTTTCTCTTTGCGGAAGCCTGTCATCTGGTCGTTCAAGTAAAGCAGGCCAAAATCCGTGGGCAGTCCGACACGAATTGTCTTGGTCAGGCCTGAAGAATGATCAGTGCCGTCGCTACTCCGGGGGTCAAAACATTCTGTGAACTCGGAGGGCAATAGAGGCTTACTGAAATAAAATCCCTGACCGATGTGGCAACCTAGATCTCGGAGATGCTGCATGCTCTCCTTGGTTTCGACACCTTCGGCCACGATTTTCAGTTCGAGGCTTCGCGCCAACTGAACAACCGCCCGCACGATCGCCCAGTTCTGCCGGTCTCTATTGCGGACAAACGACTGATCAATCTTCAGCTTATCGAACGGCAACCGGGCGAGATAAGACAGACTGGAATAACCGGTGCCGAAATCATCAATCGCGATCCGGATGCCCAACGCCTTAAGTTCATCAAGCGTTTTGACGATTCGATCAATATCCTCCACCACGATAGACTCGGTGATCTCAAGTTCAAGCCATTCAGGATCGAGACCCGTACGCGAAAGCACTTCGCGAACCTGTTCGATCAGGTCCGGCTGACGAAACTGAACGGCAGAAACGTTTACCGACATTGTCAAAGGCGGATGACCCGCGTCCTGCCACCGCCTGGCCTGTCGGCAGGCCTCCTCCAGAACCCACTTCCCTATCGGGATTATCAGCCCGCTCTCCTCGGCCACCGGTATGAATTCTGCCGGAGAGACGGGTCGAACCTCAGAATCGCCTCCAGGATCTGGCCTTGACCAGCGAATCAGCGCCTCGGCCCCTGTCAGCCGGCCCGACCCTAAATCAATCTGTGGCTGGTAATGAAGTTCAAACTGAGACCGCTGTAGCGCGACCCTCAGTTCATTCTCGAGCTTCAGTGTCGCACCTGATCCCTTGCGGCGAGCCGATTGCCAATCGAAATAATGATAAGTATCGCTTTGTTCAGACGCATACTGAAGGGCGAGCTGGGACTTTTTCGTTAAAGTCGCTAAATCGTTCCCATCCTTTGGGTAAAGTACGATGCCACCGCTCATGCTGAACATTAATTCTTCCGTCTCAGCTGCTCCGTGACTCTTGACATGAAACGGGTATTTCATTATCTCCTGCAACAGCCGGATGGTCGCCTCGGAAGCATCTCTGGCATCCCCACTGCACAGCTCAATCAGTAAAAACTCATTTCCGGCACCCCGTCCCAGCACAATGTTCCCGGGTATAGCTTCTTTGAGCCTTAGAGCGACCTCTTTGATCAGGGCATTACCTGCTTCGGTTCCATATAACTGATCGACAACCTGAAATCGGTCGATCTTGATTCGAACGCCGTACAGCTCTTTGCCCGACTGTTCGGCATCCTGGATGGCTTTCAGGCTAAGTTGCTCGACATACTTCTGATTTGGAAGTCCTGTGACCTGGTCAGTCAGAATGAGGTGCTTCTCTCGCTCCCGTTCTTCTGTGACATCGGTATACACCGTAATAAACCCACCGATCCCCTCATCAATCGGCGTCCCTGCGATGCTGATGATCACACCATCATTGCGCGTTCTCTCGAATTCATGAGGTTCGAACTTGCGGGCTAATGCCAGTCGATCTTCTACCAGCGTGTCGGCATCTCCCTCGCCGTACTCGCCCCGTTCAGCATTGAAACGGAACATAACTTCCATCGGTGTTCCTGGCTTGCCGAAATCTGGAGGGAAATTCTGAAGCTCCAGAAAGGCTTGATTTGCGCTCAGTAGTTTGAGATCCCGATCAAAGACAGAAATTCCCTGATTTATGAAATCAAGCGACTTCAGGGACAGCAGGCTCTCAAGGTGCGAGACCTGTGCCTCAGTCTCCCGGATCCCCTTAAGATTCTGAACGCTGGCGACGAAAACAGGCACCCCGTCTTCGGTTATCTCTGAGACCGAGATCCCGACAGGAATCGTTGTGCCATCCCTATGCCGGCCTTCACGCTCGACACGTTGATCCTGTTGGAGAGCATCAGAATCTTCAACCCCAATTATGGAGAGGATCGATCGCCCGACAAGTTCGTCGGGTGTATAGCCAAATACTGACTCGGCCGCCCGATTGACAGAGCGGATCAGATTTTCCCTGTCATAAGTGATCATTACATCTGCTGCCACCTCACGAACGCGATGCAGTGCGGATAGGCGTTCTTCAGCAAGACGTAAGGCTTTCTGACCCTCTCCCTTTAACTTGAACAATTCTTCTTTTGAGTGAGTCTCCTGGGTAATGTCCCTGACGGTCTCTATCGCGCCGATAATTTCGCCGCTTGCAGTCTTCAATTGTTGGGCAGAACTGGCAATGTAGGTACCGGCGTTCAGGTCGGGATGATAGGAGGGTGCGAAAATTGCACCATTCTCTAGCGTGTCTATAAAGAGATATTTCTTCGTGATCTCATCATCCCAATCCAATACCAGATCAATCAACATCTTGCGCCGCTCACCGTAAAAGGGTATCGCGTACTCATAATTGTCCTTACCAAGGATATCGGCAGAGGCTATACCCGTCAGTTTTTCGATGGCCCGATTCCAATGAATTACGGTCCCCGAGGTGTTAATGGCCCACGACGGATCCATAAACTCCATCACCCCTATGAGGGACTCATACGCCTCGACGGCACTCTCCCTGATCCGGGCCCGATCCCGCCATTGAACAAGCAGGACTATGGCACCTGAAAGCAGAACGGCAATCCCAATGATCACCGTACGTAAGAACAACAACAACTGATCGGAACCGATACTGATTGTACGGCCCAATGAAAGGCTCGCCCTACTGGAGACCTGTAACATGATCAGCTGATAGCGTGAGAGCGTGTCGCGTATCAGGTCATGCTGCTGAGTCAGCTCATGCTGTGAGTCTTTACTGGCAATTGCCAGTAAAGGGACTTCCACCGATTTGAGGTCTGAGACGAGTCTTGCCTGAATATTGTCATATTCAGGGAGAAAATGAGCGAATAGGTCGGTACTCTCAGGCAGCTGTTCCACGGTGGAGCGAAACACATGGTATTGCCGGGTGAGCCGTGCGGAGAGCAGGTGCAGAATTTCCTGAGATGATTCTTCGGCGTCCATCTGCGCCTGACTCGCACCCGACGCTTCTTCTGCAATCTGCTCTTTGAGCATAACCAGCTTCTGGTGCAACACTAAAGTTCCTAACAGCTCCTCGAGTTTGGGAACAAGATCTGCTTCTGTCAGGATTCGGGCGTGGTCTATCGACGCACGATCACCTACGATCTTCCGGATGATATCGTCCGCATAGCGACTCGCCACAAGAACCCCAAGCAGACAGATCACGAGGCATAGCAGAAGCATGCGCCATGTCCGGCGGGCGGTTAATGTGCCTTCAATGTTCTTCGAGAATCCGCTATTCATCGCGCTCCGATTCCGGCCTGACGTCTTCCGGTGGATCGCAAAATAGAGAATCTCTTAAATTAAGTCAAATTTATCTCTTTTATTGTCTTTTTTATGTAGAATTTTTCGGGCATGCTCTTCGAACCAGATTGCTATCACAGAATCTGATCAATAGAAGCACATCTTTCGCTTTTTTTTCAATGGTTTAGAAACTTTCTCAAAAAGTATATTCAAGAAAGTACTAAAGAAGCCCAATCAGCAAGCCGCTTCAAGTGACAACCCGTAAACAACCCAAATTTGTAGACTTCTCTATTGCGTGATGACCGCGTTTCGGCCGGAAGCTTTTGCTTTGTACAGACACTCATCCGCAACGCGAATAAGATCACCCGGCGTCTTGCCAGTGGTTGCGGGCGCACTCGTACCGCCAATACTGACGGTGACGTGACCGCGTTCTATAGAAGAACCCGTGTGCTCAATCTGCTCAGCAATCACGGCCTCGCGCAATCGTTCACCAATCTCGCGCGCGGACTCCAATGTCGCACCGGGAAGCAGCAGCACAAACTCTTCTCCTCCATAACGGGCAATGAAGTCCTCGTACCCGCGGGCGTTGC
>CAJXBY010000003.1 GCA_913051905.1 uncultured Gammaproteobacteria bacterium
CCGATCTGGACGACGGCATACATCACCAGAAACCACGGGTACATGATCTACGACACCCTGTTTGCGATGGATGAGACCTTCAACGTGCACCCGCAAATGGCCGGCTCTCACTCTGTCAGCGATGACGGACTTGTCCATACCATCACGCTGCGCGATGGCCTGAAATGGCATGACGGGAGCGCGGTTGACTCCGCCGATTGCATCGCATCTATTGCTCGTTGGGGCAAACGCGATGGCATGGGACAGCAATTGATGGCGGTCGTCGACAGTATGGATGCTGTTGACGCCAAGACTTTTACTATCAAGCTGACACAGCCCTGGGGTCTTCTGACCACCGCTCTGGGCAAGATGAGCTCCAACGTGCCCTTTATGATGCCAGCTGAAAAAGCTGCGACAGACGCTTTCGAGCAGGTTCCAGCACCACTCATTGGCTCCGGCCCGTATAAGTTTATTGAAGCTGAATGGGTACCTGGCAGTAAGGCTGTATACGAAAAATTTAGTGACTATGTGCCCCGCAGTGAACCCGCGAGTGGCGCATCCGGTGGAAAAGTCGCCCACTACGACCGCGTCGAATGGCTTTATATCCCGGATCAGCAGACCGCGATGAATGCGCTAATCAATGGTGAAGTGGACTTTTTCGAAGCACCACAATCCGACTTGTTTGACATTCTTCAAGCAGCAGACGGCGTGCACACTGAGCTTGACGACAACTATGGCAGTCAGGGTTGGCTCCGCATTAACCACCTGAATGCACCGTTTGACAATGTCAAAGCGCGTCACGCTGTGCAATTGTTGGTTGACCAAGAACTGTACTTACAGGCCATTGTTGGCACTCCAGATCTTTATCGAGAGTGTGGCGCAATGTTTCTGTGCGACACACCCTTCGAAACCATGGTTGGATCTGAACGCGTTATGACGCAGGATATCGAGAAAGCCAAGGCCCTACTCAAGGAAGCGGGTTACAACGGTGAAAAGATCGTCCTGATGCATCCCACCGATATCCAAACGCTCAGTGCCGCTACCCAGGTGACCGCCAGCTTGCTACGTAAGGCCGGTATGAACCTCGAAGTACAGGCCATGGACTGGAGCACTCTAACTTCCCGACGGGCTGAGAAGAAAAGCATTGCCGATGGTGGCTGGAATATCTTCCACACCTCTTGGATCGCACCTGATCTGTTGAACCCGGTCGCCAACATCGGCGTATCTGGCGGTGGTGTTGAAAAGGCCTGGTTCGGCTGGCCAACCGATGCAACCGTTGAACAACTCCGACAAGACTTCGCGCGGGAAACCGATCCAGCCAAGCAAAAAGCGCTTGCGGATCAGGTTCAGGCTCGAGCAATGGAGGTCGTGACCTACGTACCAATCGGTCAGTATCTAAGCAAACATGCTTACCGAGAAGACCGTATTGCTGGAATTCTTAAGGGTCCAGTACCGTTCTTCTGGAACGTGCATCCGAAATAATCCAACCAAACGCCTTGTACAGTCCATTCCAGGACTGTCATCTATTGATCAAAGCCCCTGGGGAGCAATCCCCGGGGGCTTTTCTTATGAGAAAATCAATTTATAACGAGGTCGAAGAAGCGGACGCCTTAGGCTGAGGACAATATCGTTAGACCGCGATCAGCGCTCGGAACATGGATTTCGGTCAACCCTGCCACGGGTCGTCCACTTTGGGCCAGTACGGCGTGGTACGTTTGGTCAAAGGCAGGGTGCCATAGTCCGAAGACAGCGCTCCGGGTCCTGCGACATAACAGATCCTAGACGCCAGGGGTTCAAAACCGGCGTAGAAGTGCTGAGTCGACTTGACGATCACAGCCCTGTACCTCGAAAGATCGATACCGAGCTGCGTAAAAGCATCGGGGTGAAAGACCTGGGTCCGGACTGCATTCAGTACCAGATCTATACCACGGTCGGATTTCACCCAGACGATATCTCCTGTTTGGTTGCGGGAGGGACCGAAACTCTGACTACCGTTTCTGACGATCCTCTCTACCACGACCTTTATGTCAATGGCCTCACCTGATGTGGGTCCGCACTTACCTCCCAACCGCAACTGTAAGGCACTCCCCTCCCCGGCCTCGATACAAAAACGCACAGCCACCGGATCCCAGTACAGCCCTGACAAGACCCCTGACATCTGCCTATCCAGCACACGCTGGAGAATAAAAGTCGCGTCACTGGGCGCCCCACCGCCTGCGTTGTCTGCCGTGTCCGCCAGCACGACAGGCCCTTCGGGCGAATCGGGAACCAGATCCAGGGCCTCATCAATTCCGGTTCTGGGCGCCGCGATCTGGTCGCGCATTGCCCAAACTCTCCCGGCAAGTTCCCGGGCAAGATCTTCGGCTTGACCCGCGTCAGCATCCGAGACGACCAGCATCTTGCCGCCTACGTCAGCCACATCACCGTAGGGAAAAGAATGACTCATCGATACCGAAAGGATTCCATTTTGACCCTCCAGTGCCTTCATCTGGTCCACAAAAGATTTCATCGGTTCGATCGGGGTCCGATAGGAATTGATCATTCGAAGGTCATGAGCCACCATCACCGGCCGGACAGCGCCACGTGCAGTGGCTGCACAAATATCAAAAAGCTCCTGAGCACGCTCCTGGGGATCGATGTGGGGGTATTCCTTGAAGGTCACCAGCACATCAGCGCTGTCCATCATCACTTCCGTGATGTGGCAGTGCAGATCGAGCTCGCCACCAATCACAACATCCGGGCCAGTGACTTGTCGGATGTTGCTCAGTAGATCGCCTTCACAGTCATCATAACCCTCTGCCACCATCGCGCCATGCATATTGATCAGTACGATATCGACCGGCAGGGCTTGGCGAAGATCCTCGAGAATCCGGTCGCGAAATCCTTCATAGACCCTGCGAACGGTGGGACCGGCGGGCTGGGCGAAAGCGGCCAGACTCTCGACCACTTCGCCGTCCTCTCCCTCGGTTGCCCGACGCCAGACATGCAACGGGCCGGAAAACAACGAGGCCTCATGAGCGGTTGCGTCACCATAATAAAGCATGGTTTCGGCAAAGGTCTCTTCACCTGTGGGTATGGGCGAAAAGGTGTTGGTCTCGGTGCCGAGACAGGCGATAAAAGTTTTCAACGATCAGGTCCTCTGTGCGGCGCCCGGCGGCTTAACACACTCAAGGGTCGCCTGGTGGTGAATCACCGCGGACACCAGCAGGTGCTTTCCGCACTCCTCTGGAGCCTAGGCGGCTGCTACTGCGCTTCCCGGTTCTCTCAGGTGACAGGCCACACGATGACCTGGGGCGACTTCCTGCAGGGGCGGATCTTCAGCCCGGCAGCGGTCGATCACATAGGGACAGCGGGTATGGAAACGACAGCCGGACGGCGGGTTAATCGGACTGGGTACGTCCCCCGCGAGTATGATCTTGTCCCTTTTTGCACGGGGGTCTGGAACCGGTACGGCCGAGAGCAGCGCCTCGGTATACGGGTGCTGGGGATTCTTGAACAGTGTCTGGGTCTCAGTGATCTCGACCACCTTGCCCACATACATGACAGCAATCCGGTGACTGACATGCTCCACGACTGCGAGATCATGCGAGATAAACAGCAGCGCGAGGTTAAATTCCTCTTGCAAGTCTATAAGCAGGTTTATCACCTGCGCTTGAACCGACACGTCGAGCGCAGAGACCGGTTCATCCGCGACAATCAGTGAAGGATTGAGCGCCAGCGCCCGCGCGATGCCGAGCCGTTGACGCTGCCCCCCTGAGAATTCGTGGGGATAACGCTCCATAGCGTCCGCCTTGAACCCTACTTTCTCGAACAGACTCGCAACCCGTTGTTTGATTTCTGCAGCGCTGCCTTCGTTGAAGTTCCTGAGAGGCTCACCGACGAGGCCCCCGGCCGAGAGTTTCGGGTTCAGGGAGGAATACGGATCCTGGAACACCATCTGCATTTCCCGGCGATAGGACCGTACCGCGGATCTGGGAATCTTCGAAATGTCAGTTCCCCTGATATAGATCTCGCCATCTGTCGGCTCCAGCAGACGCAGCACGACGCGCCCGACCGTCGACTTACCGCAGCCGCTCTCCCCGACCAGGCCCAGGGTCTCTCCCCGTGCAATGTCGAAACTGACACCGTCAACGGCATAGACAGACCCTGCCTTTGAAGCGAAAAGCCCTTTGGTCACGTCAAAATATTTTTTGACGTTGCGTACCGACAGCACCGTTTCAGGAGCTACTGCCGTCATGAGGCGGATTCCTTGAAGCCGTCGGCAAAGCCGGAAGATTCCCAGCAGGCCGCGTAGTGCTGCTCACGGTATTCCGCGAGTTCCGGAGCTGTTTCAGTGCAGCGTTGCGATGCATAACTGCAGCGCGGCGCGAACAGACATCCGGGTATCTCATCGATCAGCGAGGGAACCATACCCCGGATCTCCTGTAGCCGATCTCGTTCACCCTCCTTAGCAAGGCTCTCGTTCAGGCGTGGTATCGAGGCCATCAGGCCTTCGCTGTATGGGTGCAACGGGTAATGAAACAACTCCTCGATAGAGGCCTCTTCGACCTTACCGCCGGCATACATCACCAGAACCCGCTCACCCATTTCCGCGACCACACCGAGATCGTGGGTGATTAGGATGATGGAGGTTCCAAAATCATTCTTCAGACCCCGCATCAGATCAAGGATCTGGGCCTGAATGGTGACGTCGAGCGCGGTGGTCGGTTCATCGGCGATCAGAATCTTGGGGTTGCACGACAGCGCCATCGCGATCATCACCCGTTGCCGCATTCCGCCGGATAACTGGTGCGGGTATTCAGTCGCTCGCTGCTTGGGATCAGGCACCCGTACGCGGTCGAGAATCTCCACTGCCTGGTTTCTAGCGACTCGATCGGACACTTTCTGGTGAAGGGAGATCGCTTCGCTGATCTGCTCACCTACCGTGAGCACCGGATTGAGCGATGTCATCGGCTCCTGAAATATCATCGAGATGTCGTTGCCCCGTATGGCCTGCATCTCGTCTTCGCCGAGCTTGAGCAGATCGGTTCCCTCGAACAGAATTTCGCCACTTTCGATCCGGGCAGGCGGCATCGGTAACAGACCGAGCACAGTCATTGCCGTGACGCTCTTACCGCAACCTGATTCGCCAACGATACACAGGGTCTCGCCTGCGAAAACCTCAAGAGACACGCCGTTCACCGCCCGCACCGTGCCATCACGTGTATCGAAATACGTGCGCAGATCCTTGATCTGTAGGATCGGCGAACCTTTTTGCGACCGTGTGGCGGCTGAGTTGTCCATTGATCTAGGCTAATCCTGTGTTAACGCATGCCCCGGGCAATACGTGGGTCCAGCGTATCACGCAAGCCATCGCCCAGAAGATTGACAGTCATCACCATACAGGCCAGACACATGCCGGGGAAAAACAGAAGCCACGGCTTGAACTGAAAATACACCCGGCCCTCTGCCATCATGTTGCCCCAACTGGGAATCTCCGGCGGAGTGCCGGCACCCAGAAAACTGAGATACGCCTCGACGATAACGGCCGAAGCGCATATGTAGGTCGCCTGAACCATAAGCGGGGCGAAGGTGTTCGGCAGAATATGCCGAATCAGAATCTGTGGCAGACGCGTACCCGAGGCAACGGCAGCCTCAACGTAGGGCATCTCACGGATAGTCAGGACAATGGCTCGGACCAGCCGAACCACACGAGGAATCTCTGGCACAGATATCGCAATGATCACATTCTGCACGCTGGAACCCACCAGCGCCATCAGGGCGATTGCAAAGAGAATACCGGGAATCGCCATCAGGCCATCCATGATTCGCATCACCACCGCATCCACTATACGGACATAACCAGCCAGAAGCCCGATAAAAAGCCCGATTGCAGTACTGACCAGCGCCACGAACAGCCCCACACTCAGGGAAATCCGGGCACCGTAAATTGTTCTTGCAAAAACATCCCGTCCCAGGTGATCCGTACCAAACAAGCCGAATTCACCTGGTGGTTTAAGTCGTTGCCAGGGCGCAAGCTCAAGGGGGTCCGTGGCCAACTGGGGAGCAAAAATCGCAATGAAAATCATCGCAGCCAGTATTGATGCACTGATGACGACAGTTGGATTGCGCCGGATAAATTCGACTATCCGGTTAGACTTATCAGTGCCTACCGTCTGTTCTGCTACTGTGCTGTCGATCGCGGCCATCAGCTATCAGTACCGTATCCTGGGATCTAGAAACACATAACTCAGATCAACGAGCAGATTGACCAGAACGTAAACCCCCGAAAACAAAATGATGATCGCCTGAATCACGGGATAGTCGCGGTGCAGTATGGCATCCACCGTCAGTCTACCGAGACCCGGAATATTGAACACACTCTCTGTCACCACCACACCACCGATCAGGAGCGCAATACCCACTCCGATGATCGTCACAATCGGTACGGCGGCATTTTTGAGCGCATGACGGACCAGAATAACGTGGGAGCTCAGTCCTTTGGCCTTCGCGGTTCTGATGTAATCTTCGGAAAGAACCTCCATCACGCTGGCCCGCGTGATTCTCGCAATAAGGGCGATGTACACCACCCCCAGCGCGATACTCGGTAGAACCAGGCTCTTCAAACACGGGATCCACCCGTCTGCCAATTCCTTGTAGCCCTGAACGGGAAGCCATTTGAGCTGAATGGCGAACACATACATCAGCATGTAGCCAATCACAAATACAGGCACTGAAAACCCCAGCACCGCAAAGATCATTGCAAACCGGTCGATGAATGTGCGGGACTTCCAGGCAGCCAACACACCGAGCGGAATCGCAATAACAATCGCGATGATAATGGTGAACAGGGTCAGCATCAGCGTGGGCTCAATCCGCTGGCCGATCAGTTTCGTCACCGGTAGGTTAGAGAAAATCGATATCCCGAGGTCGCCCTGCATGACACTCTTGAGCCAGGTATAGAACTGGACCGGGATGGGCTCGTTCAAACCGAGTTTTTCCCGGATCTTTTCAATGTCATTGGGGCTGGCGTAATCGCCGGCAATAATCGCTGCAGGGTCCCCTGGCGTCAGGTGCAGCAACCCAAAAACAAAGACGGCGACTACCGCCATCACCGGAACGGTTGCCAAAATTCTTTTGACGATGTAGGCGTACATTTAACTGCCGTCTGGACTCCTGTCATTGTCCCTTGAACGTAACATCCTGCTCGACAACGCTGAGCAAAACAAATCCCGGAAGCCTTGTACGGTAAAGAACCTTCCCGTACAGGTTCCGGGATCTACCGCCAATATATCAGTAGCTGGCGAACTTGGGAACCATTAGACTGAATACTAGACATCACATTCAGCCAAGGACCGCATTCGTGAAAGTATTTATTGCCTGCCTGGGGACCGAAACCAACACGTTCTCCAATATGCCTACAGGACTCACCAATTTCGAGGAGACCATGCTGTACCACGGTGACGCCACCCGGGACAGCACAGCGCTATTCGCCATGCCGCTCATCATCTGGCGAGAGAAAGCGGAGGCTGTAGGTGCCGAGGTCGTGGAAAGCCTGTCCGCCTTCGCCCAGCCAGCCGGCCCGACCGTAAAGTCGGTGTACGAGGGTTTCAGAAGCGAGATCTTGAGCGATCTGAAAGCGGCGATGCCGGTCGACCTGGTGCTGCTCTGCCAGCATGGTGCCATGGTCGCCGAGGGTTACGACGACTGCGAGGGGGATCTGACGGCTAGGGTACGTGAGGTAGTCGGCCCTGAGACGGTGATCGGGGTAGAACTGGACCTGCACTGCAGCATTACCAATACCCTGATGACGAGTGCTGATGTCATCATCACGTTCAAGGAATACCCCCACATCGACCCGCCGGACAGGGCCCACGAACTTTTCGATGTCTGCTGGCAGACCTTACACCGCGAAGTGGCGCCAGTCATGGCACTGCATGATCTGCGGATGATCAGTATGTGGCGAACCCCGGTCGAGCCTGCAGCCTCTCTGGTACAGCGCATGCAGGAACTTGAAAAAGAGGACAGTGTGCTGTCTGTTTCGCTTGCACACGGATTTCCCTGGGGTGATGTGCCGGATGCCTCATCCAAGGTCTTGGTCGTCACCGACGACGATCCGGAACTCGCCGGCCGGATCGGCGCCGAATTCGGGAAAGAGATCTGGGCACTGCGCGACAGTACCCATCCCACAGGACTGGCGATCGATGACGCCCTGGATCAGGGCGTCTCGGCACCAACAGGGCCAGTGATACTGGCTGATCTGGGTGACAACGCAGGTGTCGGTGCACCATCCGATTCAACCTTTATCCTGCAGTCGGTCGTAGAGCGGGGCATCCAGAACGTTGCGACCGGCTTCTACTGGGACCCGGTTGCGGTTCGCTTCTGTATCGAGGCCGGTGAAGGGGCCGAGTTTCTGCTGCGAATCGGTGGCAAGGTCGGCCCCGGTTCGGGCGCGCCTATGGACCTGACGATCACTGTGCGCCGGATCGTAATGGAAGCGGCTCAAACCTTCGGCCGGGCACGGCAACAAATGGGCCAAGGCGTGTGGCTCACGACCAGCGATGGTGAAGTGGATATCTTCCTCAACACCATACGGACCCAGACTTTTCACCCGGATGCCTTTGAGCAGTTCGGCATTGACCTGGCGCAGAAGAAAATCGTGGTGGTCAAGTCAACCCAGCACTTCTATGCCGGATTCGCACCGATCGCCGAGTCAGTACTCTATGTCGCTGCACCGGGTGCGATCCCGATGAATTTCTCAGAGATCCCGTTTAAGAAATTTACCGACCCGTATTGGCCTAAAGTGGCTGATCCCCATTCGGCCTGAAGTTAGGGGTCCGGGAACGAATCCAGAGGATAGATCGGCCGGCGCAGCTGGTCGTAGGTCAGTTCGTCGTAGCGGGACGTGGTCACCCCGTATCCGTCACAGGTGATCGTCGCCCGGGCTAACGGCGCAAAACCCGCGCGGTAGTGGATTCTGGACTTCAACAGTAGATAACGGCATCGGGCAGGGTCAATTCCGTTATTTGAGAAGATCCCCGTATCCCATGGTTCATGATGGTACGACACGACCACGATGCGCATCCGGCCTGTATCCAGCACCGCCGTTGGTCCGGTAGACACCCGGACGCCGGTATACATCGGGCCTTCGACGGTCCAGATGCCGTCGGTCAACGAAACCACACGACCCTCAACAGAGAAGGGCTCTCCGATTCGACCGATACTCGGCATCTCGCTGCGGCCGCCCAATGCGATGGATACGCTGTTACCAAGCCCGGTCTCCCTCATCATCTGAACCGCTACCGGGTCCCAGACCGCGCCAACGGCCACGTCTTCCAGCCCCTGCCGGTGGACTTCGCGTATAACCGCCATCACGTCCGCAGTACCGCCCGACCCCACGTTATCGGCATGGTCAAGCAGCAGCACCGGACCCTCCGTGTGCTCACCGGCCTCACGCACCGCTTCCTCCAGTGGCCGACCCCGGTAAACAAATTCCGAACGCGATTCCCACGCTGAGTCCAGCAACGACCGGCATGCCAACAATGCCGTCTGATGATCACCGTCCGCGACCGCGACCGCCGAGACCCCGGCATCGGTCATATCAGCCATCGGAAATCCGCCAAAAAATGTGACCGCGGGGAGTCCGCCACGCTCCAGATCACGGGTCATCTGCTGCAAGCCGGCCATCGGGGCATCGTCGCTTCCCATCCGCAGGGTCTGAGCCAGAACGGGCCGGTTATCCCAGGCCATCACCGGGTTGACGCGGCCCTCCAAAGCACGGAACAAGACCTGTGCAATCTGATCACCGACATCGTACATATCCACATGCGGATAGGTCTTGAAGCCGATCATCGCCGTGCAGTTTTCGACCATGCGCTTTGTCAGGTTGCAGTGCAGATCCAGGGTGACCGCAATCGGCAAGTCAGGCTGCACTTCTCGAATCCGGCTTAGAAGCCCCCCTTCTCCATCCGGCTCATGCTCTGCCACCATGGCACCGTGAAGGTCGAGCAGCGCCGCATCAAAGGCCTGCGTCTTTAAAGGCGAGAGTATCGCTTCCACGATGTGCTCGTACACATCGCGCTGCACGGGACCGCTCGGCATCGCCTCGGTGGCAATGGGCGTGACCATCTCACAACCACGTTTGCGGGCATTGTCGATGTAAGCCCCGGTCGGGGTATTGGTCCCGCCGAGATCATCGATTACTTTCTGGCCGGTGCAGTACAGCCAGCTTTTGAAGCGCTCCAGATTGGTGGGAACTGGCGAGAAGGTGTTCGTCTCATGCTTCATCATGGCTATCAGTACACGCATCGGACTATCTCCTAGCTGACGATTTCAAGCAGGCCAAATTACCATGGACGTGCCCAGACTTCACCCACGCTGCTGTTCGGACCACGATTCTTCCACCCGAAATCGGATGGTTATGATACCGGCTTGACCTGACACGACTGCCTTGGTGAAATGACCTTTAGTGTACTTGGCAGTGGACGCTGCACAAGACCGATCGGGAAACAGCAGAAAAATATTTTGGGAACGCCAGCATGAAACTGATTGAACGTATTGTCGAACGCCACAGCCTGCTCCGTGAGTGGCGTCAGGACATCCACTCACACCCGGAACTTGGATTCCAGGAGGAACGCACGGCGGCCCTCGTCGCAGAACGACTGGCATCGTTCGGCTGCGAGGTCCACACAAGTATCGGCGGTACCGGCGTGGTAGGCACCCTTGAGGCCGGCCAGGGGTCTGGGTCTATTGGGCTTCGGGCCGACATGGATGCTTTACCCATCCAGGAAGCCAACACTTTTGAGCACCGCTCAATCCATGACGGCAGAATGCATGCCTGCGGTCACGACGGACACACCACCATGCTGCTGGGCGCCGCCCAGTATCTGGCCGAGACAAAAGCATTCAACGGCCGTGCCCATTTCATCTTTCAACCGGCCGAAGAAGGTCTAGGAGGTGCCAAGGCCATGGTGGATGACGGGCTGTTCACACGATTTCCTATGGACTCGATATTCGGGATGCATAACGAACCGGGTCTTGAGGTAGGACGATTCTCGATTCGCCCGGGGCCGATGATGGCGGGTGGCGGTTTCTTCGATGTCACTCTCACTGGTCGCGGCGCACACGGTGCCGAACCACAATCGAGCGCCGATCCTATTGTCGCCGCGGCACAGATCGTTTCGGCCCTTCAGAGTGTAGTTGCCCGCAACGTGGACCCTCAGGACACAGCCGTGCTGAGTGTGACCCGTCTTCTTGCGGGGGATGCTTACAATGTCATACCGGACGGGGCCATCGTCGGCGGTACCGTACGCGCCTTCCAGCCTGCTACATTGGAATATCTGGACAAACGAATCAGCGAGATCACGCATCACATCGCACAAGGTCTGGGCGTGACCGCGGACTACAGCTTCCGGCTGATCTTTCCTCCCCTGGTCAATGAAGAAGACGCCACCCGGTTTGCCGGGGACGTCGCCGCGGACATCGTCTCAGAAGCGAACCTTGACCGGAATGGTCCGGGCATCATGGCTTCTGAAGATTTCTCCTACATGCTCAATGAATGCCCCGGTGCCTATATCCATATCGGCAATAGTGGCGAAGTGGGTTCCTGTGAGGTCCACAACCCAGGCTATGACTTCAACGACGAGATCATTCCGCTGGGGGCCACCTTTTTTGCCCGGCTCGTAGAGAACAGGCTGTCCGGCTGAACGGCTTCTGCAACTGCCTCTGCACGAATCCCTTTGGCCTGATAGTCAGTGCCCTATAGGGCGTCTTTGACATCCATCGACAAGGGCGTGATCTCATCAGCACTGCGGCTGAGAAAGTCATGATTGGGTACGTCTTTCAACATCCGCTGCTGTGCTTCCTCAAGTCGTCCCGCCGCATCGGCCATGTCCAGATGACAGACCACGCCGTTCTCCACAACCGTCTCGCCATCTACGAAGACCGTTGAAACTGCGCGTTCGGCGCCGTGATAGATCAAACTCTTCAACGGATCGCGGGCCGGCCGCATGATCGGATGAGTCGTGTCGACAAGCACCAGATCCGCTTTCGCGCCCGGCGTGAGCCGACCGAGGTCATCCCGCAACAGCGAACTGGCTCCGCCGACCGTCGCTGCGTGAAATACCATTGAGGCATCAGTAGTGCCGATGTTGTTTGCCATCACCCGGGCCAGAATGATCGCCAGACGCATCTCCTCGATCAGGTTGTGGGGTGTCACATCGGTACCAAATCCCAGATTCACTCCAGCCCTCGAATAACGGCCGAAGTCGGCCATGGCGTGTCCGTAACGGGCAAACGGTGACGGGCAATGCGCAACGGTGGTCCCCGTGTCTGCCAGAAGAGCAAGATCTTCACACGCGCGCCACTCTATCGAGGGGTGATCGTCGATAAAGATTGCGTGACCTAGAGTGGTGCGCGGCGTCAGAAGACCAATACTCGATGCCCATTTGAGCGGCGAGACACCATGGCGCTTAGCCATCTCCAGAAACTCGATTTTGGCCTGTGATGCGTGCGTCGTCAGTGGGCGCCCGGTGTCTTCGGCGAGCGCAATACTGTCGCGCAGCAACGCTTCGCTGCAGGTGTCGATCTGCATCGGGTAGATCACTCCCTTGAGTCGACCGCAGGGATGTTTCTCCGCTTCATCCATGAAAGCGCTCGCCCGGTCGAATGATCTGCGGCCTGCGTCTTCATCCCAGTTGAACTTCAGTTCCTGCAGGCTGTCCATGTACCAGCGCGCAGAAGCGTAGCCGGGAGCGACATAGCCGCGCAGACCGCTGCGGGCCATCAGATCCAGCCACCACTCCGACATCGAAGACAGGTCGGCGAGCGTTGTCACTCCGGACAGCAGCAATTCTCCATACGCGAGTTCCGCGGCAGCCTTGCTACCTTCGTCGTCCAGTACAAACGCCTGCATCCGTTCGTAGAGACCCGTGTCATACATCTCAGGTCGACCGTGCTCTTCACGGATACCGCGGTAGGCCGGCTCGTGGTGCGGGTGTGAGTGGATGTTGATCAGACCCGGCATTACAAACCGGTCACGACCATCAATCTCCTGGTCCGCATCCCCGGTGTAGTCCGGGCCGACATGAATAATCGAACTGCCCGAAAACGCAACATCCGCATTGCGCAAATAACAGTGCTGGCCAGCTGCTGAATCCCAAGCGGCGGTCCAGTCGGCCTTTCGAATCACCGTAATGCCCATCGTTTCGTCCTCCTTACTTGAAACGTCAGTAACAACTGAGAAATTACAATCTAATTATCGGATTCCATGACTCGGTAAAGCACATGCCGGCGGTTGCTGGTGTAAGGCCTGACCTCGCTCGGCCAGCGTCCCTGCTCCACCGCATCGGCCCATTCCGGGCTCTTGAGCACTTCAGGGCTCTCGATCTCATAAGTTGCCGAGTAGCGTGGTTCGCCCTCTGCATCGATTTCCTTCAGTTCACCGCCGATCGACAGCGTGCAGGGTTCCCTGGCCAATCGCCGCACTGCGATCACGCCAGGCACCTGGGATAGCAGTGGAACATGCTCTGTGTCGTAAACCTCGTTAAACAGGGCTTCCTTATCCGGGTCCACATCCATGCTCGCAGTGAATAGATAACGCGTCGGTTGTGCCATGATAGACCTCCTGTGGGGTTTGCCGGGTTGTCTTTGAGCTAATCATACAGGCACGGATCACCCGCGTCTGCTGCCTGCTGCCAGATACAACCCGGTCCCGACTAGCATAACGCCAGCCACGATGCTGACCGTCACCGATTCGCCGAGCAGTATTACGCTCAAAAACACACCTGAGATGGGCGAGACAAAATTGAAGCTCGCCACCAGACTGGGTGAATAGCGTCTCATCAGAAACGAGAACACCATGAACCCCAGTCCGGCAATTACCATACCCTGATACAGCAATCCCGCTACCGGCACCCAACCGAAATTTTCCCATCGGATTGTCTCAAACAGCGCTCCACAGATTCCAAAGGGAAACAGGCTCAAGACCATCATCCAAAACACCACCGGTATCTCACCGATGTTCCGCAGCGGCTTGACCATCAACACCAGACGCAGCCCAAGCAGCATGGCACTGAACAGCACCAGAATACCCCCCAGCCCGATCAGGCCCAGCTCTCCGCCGTCTCCCACATTCCGTAGGAGCACCACCGCGGCGCCCGTAAAGGCAATCAGCAGACCGGCTATTCCCCGCCGGCCTATACGGTCACGGGCCAGAAGATAGTGGGCGAACAATGCGACAAAAAGCGGATTGGTGGACTGCAGCACAGCAGATACGGTGCCGCTCGCCAGACTGAAACCGAAGTTCATGACGCCGATCTGAATCGTAAACGCTGCCGAGACCAGAGCAAGGACCGGCCAGTATTCACGCTTGGGCCAGAGTGCGATTCCACGGTACGCTGCCCAGGCGGCGACACATAATGTCGCGATGCTAAACCGCACGAAGGCAGTCCACATGGGTGGGAACATCTCCAGGCCGAGCTTTACAGCGACTGGATTTCCACCCCACAGCGCATGAATGGCGATACTGACCAAAACGGCCTGCAGCGGCAGGCCCGCCGACAGGTTGGCGTTTCTGTCAGTCAAACTTCGTAGAGGATCTTCAGACTCACGGCAGGGTGACGCGACCGCCGTCGACGACAAAAGTCTGGCCGCTGACAAAAGCGGCCTCGTCGGACAACAGAAACACCGCTGCACCGGAGATATCCTCCGGAACCCCCAGCCGTTTGACGAATGCCTCCTGCTTCATACCCTCCAGGACATCCGGTTCCATAGATTCGGTCATGTCGGTCCGGATCAGGCCGGGTGCGATCCCGTTGACCCGGACGTTCGGACCAAAAGCGCCTGCACAGCTGCGTACGAATCCGATCACCGCAGCCTTTGAGGTGCTGTATGCAATCACCCTGGGTCGGGAGCGAAGCCCGGCGATCGATGAGATACAGACAATGCTGCCGCGGCCTCGGGTCATCATGCCGTCTTTCACAGCCATCACCGGAAGAAACGTGCCTTCCACGTTGACCCGCATCACCTCTCGAAAACTTTCCAGATTCAGATTCTCCGCTCCCCCCGCCTCCATGATTCCGGCACTGGTGACCAGCATGTCGATCGGCCCGAGGTCGGACTCGACGGCCGCAACCAAACTGCTGACCTCCTCCTCACTGGCGACGTCAGCCTGGAAAATTCCGCATTCACCGCCGGCCGCACGCACCTCGTCCAGGGCCTGTTCCGCTGCGGATTCGTTGGAAACCCAGTTGATCGCCACCTTCGCCCCACGATTGCCTAAAGCGGCGGCAATCGCTCGTCCGATACCGCGCGATCCACCGGTCACCAACGCAACACGGCCCGTCATCTGATCTCCCATACGTTCTCCCCAACGGCCAACGATGACGACGCATTCTAACCGAAGCCTTTAAAACACAAACCTAGCATCACGTCGAAAATTACCTATGACACAATTTCCCTCAACAACCCAATCAGGCAATATTCCCGATCACAAGAACCCAGCTTGCTCCGCACAGAAATGAGGGTTTATGCTCGGTACATGATCAATCCCCACAGACCAACCCGCGTCATGCGCCAGAGCCACCCTCGAAATGACAGCCTTTGATTTTTCAATTGCCGACGCTGACTCGATCCTGTCTCCCGGCCTGGTGATTTTTCAACAGGCGCTGGAATACAACCTGGACGAGATGATTCGCGAGTCCGGTGACCCCGACCGGCTGCGCCCACACTGCAAGACCCACAAAATGGCTGCTGTTATCCGGATGCAGCTCGCACGGGGGATCACTAAACACAAATGCGCAACTTTCGCCGAGGCCGAAATGCTTGCACAGTGTGGAATCACGGACATTCTGCTCGCCTACCACCTGGTCGGGCCGAACATTCGGCGCGCAGTGGAATTCTGCACCGCTTTCGACTCTGTAGAGCTACTGGTGATTGCTGATCACGAACATCCAGTCCGTTTACTCTCAGCGGCATTTGAGAAGGCAGGGAGGACGGTCGGGGTTCTTCTTGATCTTGACAGCGGCCAACACCGTACGGGCATTCCGCCAGGCGATGATGCACTGGCACTGTACCGCCTGATCGATGGATCAAGAGGACTTACAGCACAGGGTATTCACCTCTACGATGGCCAGAACCATCAGCGTGCGCTGGCCGACAGGCACCAGGCCGCATACGCATGCTGGGGCCTTGCTGATGGCTTTAGGACCCGGCTTGAAACCGAATCACTGCCCGTCAGGCGGATCGTGGCGGGTGGTACCGGTACGTTCCCGATCTATGCCGGCATCGACGACCCTGTACTGGAATGCAGCCCCGGGACCAACACGTTTTTCGACGCCGGCTATGCGGAGCTTTTTCCGGATCTGCGCTACGTTCCGGCCCTCAGAATTCTGACCCGCGTAATCAGCCGGCCGTCGGCCGACACTCTGACTTTGGATCTGGGCTACAAGGCCTGTGCATCGGACCCGGAGCTCGGTAAGCGCCTCGAATTCCCGGCACTTGAACACGCCGATGTGATCCTCCAGAACGAGGAGCATCTGGTGCTCAAGACCCCGGAGGCAGCCAGGTTTCAACCAGGCGACGCGCTACTCGCCATTCCCGGACACGCCTGCCCCACCAGTGCCCTGCACAAGGAAGTCCAGGTGATCGACCCCCAAGGCCGGGTCTATGACACCTGGACCGTATCCGCCCGCGACCGGCGTCTGAGCATCTGAGTCTGCTGAAAACCGCGGGCCCTACTCGCCCCAGACCTCGCGTAGAAACGCCACCCAGTTCTCGCCCAGTACCTTGCGGATACGGCTCTCGGTCCAGCCGCGGCGGACCATGGCCGCCGTCAGATTGGGAAACTCCGAAAGACGCTGAAAGCCGACCGGCTGTGGTGCTACGTCCCAGTCGCGAACGATCAGCCGGCGCCCATGCCCCTTGTCCAGGCTCAGCCATTCAAAAAATTCGGCATCCTGATCCTGAGTAAAATCAGTACCAATTCCAACCCGGTCTTCGCCCACGAGGTTGACCACGTAGTCGATCGCGGCGACACAGTCATCGACACTGGATGCCGCACCCCGGGGCAGAAACGACGGATAGGTGGTTACGCCAACAAACCCGCCGTGCTCGACGATCAGCTTCAGCTGGGCATCGGACTTGTTGCGCGGGTGATCGAGAAGCGCCGCGGGACAACAGTGACTGTAGGCCACCGGAGATTTCGAATACCGGATCGCATCTTCACTGGTCTTCGCACCCACATGTGACAAGTCCACGACCACACCAACCCGATTCATTTCATCGATCAGTGCACGCCCGTAGTCGGAAAGGCCGCTGTCGCGGGTTTCATAACAGCCGCTGCCGACAAGATTCTGGGTGTTGTAGGTCAACTGCATCACGCCGACCCCCAGCGACTTAAACACGGACACAAGTTCGAGTCGGTCCTCGATACCGCTGGTGTTCTGCCAGCCAAGAATGATTCCCACCCGGTTCTCTCGTTTGGCCCTTTCAATGTCGCGTGTTGTGTGCACCGGCAGCAGAATATCGGCGTGTTCAGTGAACCATGATTTCCACTGAGCCACGTTGACCAGCGTATCGCGCAATCCTTCCCAGACACTACAGGTGCAGTTAACCGCGGTGATCCCGCCACGGTGCATGTCCTCGAACACCTCGCGGCTCCACCTCGAGATCACCAGGCCATCGAGAACAATCGCATTGCGGTGAATTTCTTCAGCGTTCATCTCACTCAGCTCCCAGGTGTTCCAGGGTTGCGCAGTACCCGTCCCGTCCTGGAACCGGTGCCGACTCCGTTTCGCCAGGCGATCGTGCCATTCACGATCACGCAATCAATACCTGCTGCGACACGGGTCGGCTGTTCGAACGTTGCTGAATCCGCAATTTGTGACTGATCGAAAACGACGAGATCAGCAAAGGATCCAGCCTCGATGACGCCGCGGTCGGCAATGCCGAAAGTCTTTGCCGAGAGTCCAGTCATTTTGCGCACCGCCTCCGGAAGAGGGAACAACCGGCGGTCCCTGCTGTAGTGGCCGAGGACACGGGGAAACGTGCCCCACAGCCGTGGATGGGGGTGCTCGTCATGCGGAATACCATCCGATCCGATCATACCCATCGGATGGGCCAGAATTCTCTCGACGTCCTCCTCTTCCATGCAGAAGTAGATGCCGCCACCCGGCTGCAGACGCGCCATGGCTTCAGCCAGGCTGGTGTCCCATTCAGCAGCAATGTCCGCCAGATCACGGCCGCCAGCTTCAGGAACCGCGGCAGACCAGCTGACGATGATTCGCCGTGAAAGCTCGATCAACTCCTCCAGCAGGACCGTTGAGCCCGCGACATACGGATAGACATCAAAACCAACCGGCTGTTCGGCCCCCGCGGCTTCAATGCACGCTAGAGACTCGGCGCTTCGACCCCATACCGCCTCGCTCTGGCACTTGTGATGGGAGATCACCACCGTGCACCCCGCCCGCCGGGCCGTTTCAAAAGTTTCATCCAGCGATTCGAAGAGCTGGTCTCCTTCGTTCCGCATGTGGGTAGCATAGATACCACGAAAAGCCGGCAGCTCCTTGGCCAGTGCTTGGACCTCGGTCGCCGGCGCCGCCTTGTTGGGTGGGTAGAACAGTCCGGTGGAAAACCCACCCGCTCCCGCCGCGAGACTCTCGCGTAGGAGCGTCCGCATCGTACCGATCTCGGCCTCGGTCGCCGGTCGGTCCAGCCGGTCCAGTGCTGCACAGCGCAGTGTCGAGTGACCGATCAAGGGCAATGCGTTGATTGACGCAGGACGTCGCTCGAGCTCTGCTGCATAGGCCCCGTAGCTCGGAAATCGTGCACTGTCTACATCCCCAGGGAACACCAGGTCCAGGGGCGGTGGGGGTGTTCTGTCACTGACCCAGGGTGACAAGCTGACACCGCAGTTTCCGACCACCACGGTGGTCACTCCCTGGCTGAGCTTGGGTGTCACTTCGGGGTTGGCAAGCAGCAGGCGATCGTCATGGGTGTGTACATCGATGAAGCCCGGGGTAACAACCTTGTCGCTCGCATCAATGACCGAATCGGCCTTTACGCTGGCAAGGTCACCAAGCGCGACAATACGATCACCCTGAAGGGCGATATCCGCTTTTCTTGCAGCCGCGCCGGTACCATCGATAACTTCGCCGCCCGTGATCAGCAGATCACAACGTTCTAGTTCTGCGCTCATGCTATGTCGTTCTCTTCGTTCCAAATCGTTACAACAGCGTCAATCGGGTGATGCAGTTCAATGGTGCGGTCTCGGCAAGGTACAGATTCCCGGCTGCGTCCCCGCCCACTCCGTGTGGCCCGAAGAGCACCGGCCGGCAGCGGCCGATCAGCGTTCCATCCGGCGACAACATCGAGAGCCGTGGGATCTGATCGGTAACAAACACATTCCCATCTCGGTCCGCGTAGATGTCCATGGGATGATAGAAATCCGACCATGACTCCAGGAATCGCCCTTGCAGGTCGAACAGCTGAACACGGTTGTTCTCGCGGTCTGCTACCAGCACCCGTTCGGCCGAATCGACCCAAACCGCGTGCGGTGTTGTGAACTCTCCTGGACCGTCTCCGGGTCTGCCCCAAGAAAACCGGTATGTTCCGTCAGAGGAGAAACAGTGGACCCGCGAGTTGCCATAGCCGTCAGAGACATAGTAGTCCCCATTCGGCGCCTGGGCGATGTCGGTCGGGTGGTTGAATGGTTCATTGAGTCGCGGGCGATGTCTTTGACCCAGGCGAAAGCGTACGGTGCCTGAAGTCTCACAAGCTAAAATCTGATGGGCATCGCGGTCTACCAAAAGAACCAGATCATCAGTGGTGATAAAGATGCCGTGCGCATCGGAAAATTCCCCCTCACCCCAGCTGTCAACGAGCAGACCCTCCGAGTCAAACACCAGTACCGGAGGATTCGAGCGTTGAAAGACGTAAACCCGATCGTTTGAATCAATCGCCAACTGACTCACCGGGCCGAACACCTGGCCATCGGGCAGTGTTCCCCAGGGACATTCCACAGCGTAGTCCCGGCCATTCATGGTCACCACCAGATCGTCACGCATGACATCCTCCGAGTCGTTGGCCGGCACCGGATTTAAACCCCACATCCACTGGGCCGGCTCCATACAAACAGAAAGTAAAACTAAAAGGCCACCATCCCGTGTTCGAGATGGTGGCCTCGAATACCAACTATGCCGACCTGGGGCCAGAGATCGAACTGGCCTCAGGTCAAAACTTCATTATTTTTCGATGTTCCAGAAAAACGGCACCGGCGAGATCAGCACACCCTTGAGGGATGTGCGGTAGGCCGTTGGCTGGAACCACTGACCGTAGTTGACGTACGGCACCACCTCGTAGGCCCGTTTCTGCAATGCGACACCGATCTCGACCTGCTTGGCGGGATCACTTTCCCGACTGAACTGATCACGCAGATCTTCCAGGGTCTTGTCGCACGGCCAGCCAAACCAGGCTTCTTCAACACAACCACCGGAGACGCCGATGTTCGCGATGGGCGAGGCCACGTCCGCGCCCGTGCTGTAGGTATGGAAAATGTTCCAGCCGCCATCCGCAATACTCTTGGTTTCAGCACGTCGGGAAGTCAGGGTACTCCAGTCCATCGCCTGCACTTCGACCTTGGCACCGATCTTCCGCAGCATTTGAGCCGTCACCAGGGATGCACCGTGCAACACCGGAATGTCGGTCGGGTCCATCAGAATCAGCGTTTCACCGTTGTAACCGCCCTCTTTGAGCAGCCTGCTTGCCTCCTCCAGATCCTGGTTCATCAAAGGACCGGCACCCACATCGGTATCCAGAGGCGTATCACACATGAAGTACGCACCGCAGGTACGCCAGAACTTCTCGTCGCCGATGATCGCCTGCAGGTAATCCGCCTGCTTGACCATGTGGAGCAACGCCTGGCGTGCTTTGGGATTATCAAATGGCGGATTCAGATGGTTCGGCCGCAACCAGCCCTGAGTCCCCAACGGGTCGATGACCTTGATCGTTATATCAGGGTTACCTTCCATCCCGGGCACCAGATCAGGAGACGGGGTCTCCCAGAAATCAATCTCGCCTGCGATCAGCGCGTTCATGGTGGTCGCCGGGTCAGGGATATACAGCCACTCGACTCTGTCGACATGAACCACTTTGCCACCGGCAGCGTAGCTCGCGGGTTCGGAACGTGGCTTGTAATTGGTGTTTTTCTGATAAACGACTTTCGCACCCGGCATATAGGCATCTTTGTCGAACACAAAGGGTCCTGAACCGATGATCTCCGGTACGGGTTCGAAGGCGTCCGTCTTGGCCAGTCGTTCGGGCATCATGAACGGCACGTTGGACGAGATCTTGCCCAATGAATCGAGCACCAGACCATAGGGTTCGTTGAGCTTGAGCGTGAAGGTCTTGTCGTCGTTAGCGGTCCAGGATGCAGTGAACTTCGCCAGTTTCTGTCCCATACCATCGCGCTTACCCCAGCGTTGGATACTGGCAATGCAGTCCGCCGATGTCACCGGCGCACCGTCATGCCACGCCAGGCCATCTCGCAGGGTGAATGTGTAGGTCAGGCCGTCGGCACTGACTTTCCACCCTTCGAGCATCTGCGGCTGTGGTTTTAGGTTCGAATCCATCGCGATCAGCGTGTCGTACACCATGTAACCGTGATTACGCGTGATGTAGGCCGTAGTCCAGATCGGATCGAGGTTCTTGAGATCCGCATGTGGCGCGACACGAAGCACTTTCTCCGCCATGGCAGACCCAGTACCGAGGCCTATCACCATGCTTGCAAGGACCGAACAGACACCGATCCTGAGAACATTTTTAAAGCGTTTTTTCAACATATTTAACTCCCTCCGTGAGGTGTTTCCAGTTTGGAAGAATGTGGGGATGACCGGTAAAACCGCTGCATCTTGCGGTTTCGATGTTACCCACCAAACAGCTAAAACTCCCGGTTCACTTCTACCATGAGTCTCCACACTCACGCAAGCAAACTCGTCGAATAAGCAACCGAGGACAAAGCCATATTCGTGGCCCTGTGGGGTAAATCCCTCCGAATATCGACAGACTTTGCATAAAACCTGTTGCCGTCTGTCCCAGGGCGGCGCGTTCTTGATCAAGCATTATTCCCCCCATCGGCACGACTTGCAGGCCTGTTAACTTACTAAAACGCGATAAGCGATCAGCGAAAAACCCCAGGGTCGGGGCAGAGTCGTTACCCGAGCGTCAATCCGGCCGGGCGTGCTCCGATTCGGAGTAAAATCCGAGCGTTGTGCGGTACCGGTCCACATGCGACCCTTTAGGTCAACAACTACGCGAGACTGATTATGAAACTACTCCGCTACGGCCCAGCAGACGAGGAGAAACCTGGACTGCTCGATCAGGAGGGCAACATTCGCGACCTGTCATCAGTCATTGACGACATCGACGGAGAGACACTCTCTCCCGCAGCCCTCGAGCGACTGTCCAAAATCAAACCGGAATCTTTACCGGGCGTCACAGGTGAACCTCGGCTTGGCCCCTGTGTAGGGAAGATCGGTAAGCTTGTCTGCATCGGGCTCAACTACTCGGACCATGCCAAGGAGTCCGGCATGCCCATACCCACCGAACCGATCGTCTTCATGAAAGCCACCAGCGCCATCTCCGGACCTTACGACAACATCGAGCTGATCCGGGGTTCCCAGAAAACCGACTGGGAAGCCGAGCTTGGAATCGTGATTGGCTCGCACGCCAAGTATGTCAGCGAAGCCGATGCACTGGACCACGTGGCCGGCTACTGTGTCGTGAACGATGTTTCCGAGCGTCAGTGGCAACTCGAGCGACAGGGACAGTGGATCAAGGGCAAATCGGGCGACACCTATGGGCCCATCGGACCGTGGATGGTGACCCGAGACGAAGTCCCGGACCCGCAGGCGTTGGACATCTGGCTGGAGGTCAACGGGCACCGTTACCAGCATGGCAGTACTGCCACGATGATCTTCTCTGCGCGGACTATCGTCTCGTATCTCAGCCAGTGTATGAGCCTGCAGCCCGGTGATGTGATTGCGACCGGTACACCGCCAGGTGTCGGCCAGGGCCAGGACCCCCAGGTTTTCCTGAAAGCAGGTGACGTCGTCACTCTAGGACTGGAAGGACTGGGGTCACAGCAACAGACCGTCGTTGAGGTCTGAACCTGATCGGCCGCTGCCGGCACTGAGAGCTTCGTGACGCAGAGCACTGTCCGGGGTTAGGCCAAGGAGCGATTGTGAGCAATGTGGTCCGTTCATTCGTCGATGCGCTGGCCCTCGCCCTGCCGACGGCACCGACCCCCACCAACGCGCCTCGCGACGATACCTCACGAGGGCTCGAGGAGTTTCGCGTTGCACTATCCGCCGTGAACTGCGCCGAGAGCTCAGGCGACCACGCGAAGGGCGTGCCCGTAGAGGCGCAGACCTGGCTGCAGACAGCCCTGGACGCTGTCGAAGGCCCGCCCGCATTAGTCACCGCTGTTCGCGACGCGACCACCGCCGCGAGCTGGTACCAGATCTACGATTCCGGCCCTCGTGACGCTCATCCGGCATCGGAAGCATTCAAGACGCTCGCCGGCGGAATGTTCGCTGCCCAGATGATCGGCTCCCGCGGTCTGGTGAGAAGTGATGCCCTGCTCGCAGGACTGTTCCTGCTGGCGCCCGGTGTGCACTACCCGCTGCACCAGCATCCTGCTACGGAGATCTATTTCGGTGTATCGGGCGACATCCAGATCCAACACGGCCTGGCCGGAGAGGCGCGGACCCTGCGCCCGGGCGAGGTGTCCCTGACACCGTCGGACAGGCTGCACGCCCTGACGGTCGGTGCTTCCCCGGTGCTGTTGCTTTACTGCTGGCTGGGTGAGACTGCAACTCGCCAGTGGTGGTGGCGTCAGGACAGTGAAGGCCACTGGCACCGGGATGCCTATGAGAGAACCGCCCGTGCCTCTTGGGAACGGACAGCAAGTGAAGCCGTCCCGGAGGACATACTGGCCAGGCAATGACTCGGTGAAGATAATGCATCTGTCACCACCAGCTGCCTGGGTCAACCTTTTTACTTTCCCTTGTTCATATACCGCAGGAACCTGCCATGGCTGAAGAACATTTTTTTGTAACCGGTGCAATGGGCTGCATCGGCGCCTGGGTCGTTCGCAACCTGGTTAAGGACGGCAACGGTGTGAGCGTTTTCGATCTCAGTACCGATCGGCATCGTCTTGAACTGATCATGGACGTGGAAGAACTCTCCCGGGTCCAGTTCATTCACGGCGACTTGACCGAGAGCGATGCCGTGGCCGGGGCACTCAAGGACTCAGGATCCACGCACATCATCCATCTTGGTGCCCTGCAGGTGCCGTTCTGCAAAGCCGATCCTCCGCTGGGCGCCGCGGTCAACGTCGTCGGCACGGTGAACCTGTTCGAGGCAGCCATCAAGGCCGACATCGGCCAACTGGTCTATGCCAGCAGCGTGGGGGTCTACGGGCCCAAAGACATGTACCCCGGGAAACTGCTCCAGCACGACTCACCGCTCTATCCGATCAACCACTATGGCGTCTACAAGCAGGCCAACGAAGGCAGCGCACGTATCTACTGGCTGGACAACCAGATTGCCAGCATCGGCTTCAGACCGTACACGGTGTATGGTCCAGGGCGTGACCAGGGAATGACGTCGACCCCGACACAGGCCATGCTAGCTGCCGTACGGGGAGAGCCCTATCACATCAGCTTCGGCGGATACAACGGCTTCCAGTACGTGGACGATATCGCCCGGCTGTTTATCCAGGCTGCGCGTAGCACTCTCGAAGGCGCAGAGGTTTTTAATATCAGCGGTGCTGTTGCGCACATGAGCGAGGTCGTGGCGGCCATCCACAAAGTCCTGCCGGATGCCGAAATCACGCACGAAGACACCCCACTACCCTTTCCCGACGGGCAGACCGACGGCGAACTGCGTGACCGGCTCGGTACAATTCCGGATACTCCGCTGACCGAAGGCGTGGCTCGGACCCTCAGCCATTTTCAGACCGCGGTCGCAGACGGCCGCCTGCCGCGCCGGGCATAACCGGAACGCTGACGGTCAGCGCCGCTGGGGCCCCGGCCTCGCCGACTGCTCCTTAACCCCCTTCACCCGTTGAACTTAGGTTGCACTGGTCAATAACCCCGGTCTCTGCAGATGCCAACTCGAGCCTCGCTGGTAGGCCGCACCGATACGCATCAGTAGTCCCTCTCCGAATGGCCGGCTGTTGAGCAGCATTCCGATGGGCATTCCCGCACTGGTGAATCCGCAGGGCACCGAAAGGCCAGGCATACCGGCCCATGAGAACAGATAAGTGAACCGGGTGATATGGTGCGTGATCGACAGCATATCGGCACTGTCCTCGATCAGCGGTGCAGTCACCGGAGAAGTCGGTGTCAGAATCACATCAACCGTCTCCATCGCACGCTGAACCACCCGGTTCCAGTGCTCTCGGGCCCGCAGAGCAGCGGCGTAATCCCGACCGCTGACATCACGACCCAGCAGGATTCTCGCCAGTACGTCTTCCCCAAAAAGCTCCGGTCTCTCTTCGGCGCGCTCTCGGTGATACTCATAAGCATCGGCCCAGACCATAGGCATGACCGACGCGTGGGCGGTATCGGCACTCGGTAACTCGATTTCCAGGAGTTGCGCACCCAGTCCAGCCAGTTGCTCCGCCCCCTGTTCGACCGCCTCGCCCACACCGGACTCGAGGTTCTCCAGGAAAAACCGCCGAGGCACCCCGATCCGGACTCCGGTGAGATCTTCGCTCATACGACTCAAGAAATCCGGCCACGTGTGACGCACCGAATAAATATCTTCGTCGTCGTAACCGGACATGACGGCAAACATCCTGGCGACAACCTCAACACTGTTGCCAAGCGGCCCCACAGTGTCGATGGCCGGGCAGATTCGGGTGAAACTACCCGTCATTGGGATCGAACCCATGGATGGCCGCAGACCGGTCACCCCGTTCAGGGCGGCCGGCGTGCGCACCGAACCGCCAGTATCTGAACCCACGGCACCCACACACATCTCGGCCGCGACTGAAGCCCCCGCCCCGCCACTGGATCCGCTGGGAATTCTCTCGAGGTCCCATGGATTTCGGGTGGGGCCGTAGTGGGGGTTCTGGGTGGTCGACCCATAGGCGAATTCATGCAGATTGGTCTTACCGACAATCACCGCCCCGGCCCGGCGCAATCGATCGACTATCAGGGCATCTGATTCGGGTACGTAGTCCTCAAAGAAGCGCGTGCCGTTGGTACACCTGACGCCTGCGACATCGATACAGTCCTTGACCGAAATCGGTACGCCCGCCAGCAGACCCCTCCCATCTCCGTTTTTGAACGCCGCATCGTCGCGCTCGGCCTCTGCAAGCGCGCTGTCCGTCAACACCGATATAAATGCGTTCACTTCGCCGTCAAATCGTTCGATATTGCCAAGACACCTTTGGGTCTCGGCGACCGCACTGTGATCATTCATAGCTATCCTCCGGCTTCGACCATCGGTCCTTCTTGCACCTGGTCTGGTGAAAACCCTGCGCCGATCCATCGGCAAGCGGGTTCAGTGCAATTGTGGCCGCAATCCCGCTGCCCCGGCAAGGTGCAGACGGTCTCCGTAAAGGACGGGGCGAAGAGATGCGGCCGCTGGGGAAACATATCCATGACCACCAAGCCACACTGCTGTTATTCTTCTTTTTGCAAGCCCATCACCCAGGTGACACTCCCGAATACCGCAATCACGGTAACAACACGGTAAAGCAAGCAATGGCCAGAGCAAATCTCAAACGCCTTTTTGCCAGTGAGCAGCTTAAAGTCAGCCATGCCCTGTTCGAATTTTCGACCCCGGGCATCGGGCAGCTCCTGGGCAGCGCCGGCGTCGACTTCGTGTTTGTCGACATGGAGCATTCCGGATTCGGAATCTCCGAAATCAAAGAGCTGGTCACCAGTATGCGGGCCGCCGGTCTGCCTTCTATGGTGAGACCCCCTTCAAAGAGCTATCACCACATCGCCCGGACCCTGGATGTCGGCGCCGATGGCCTGTTGTTGCCGATGGTAGCCTCGGCCGACGAGGCGCGTGAGATCATCAAGCACATGTATTATCCGCCGAAGGGCCACCGGGGTATTGCGCTGGGCATCGCTCACGACGGCTATGCGCCGCGCACACCTTCTGCCGCGTTGGCTGCCGCCAACCGCCGAATCGCGATGGCTGCACTGATCGAAACGGCCGAGGGCGTAGACAATGTCGAAGCCATTGCGGCAGTGCCAGGTGTCGACTGCCTGTGGCTGGGCCATTTCGATCTCAGCGCCTCCCTTGGTATACCGGGCCAGTTCGATCACCCTGATTTCGTCCGGGCTGAACGGCGGATTCGGCGTGCTGCCCGCAGACACGGTAAGGCCCTGGGCTTCCTGGTGGTCGATGCCAAACAAGGCAGTGACTGCTTCCGCAAGGGCTACGACGTGATCTGTTACCAGATGGATACCCTGACCTACCAGCAGACCCTGAGCCAGGGGATTGGCGATCTGCGGCGTCGCTGTGGCCGCGCTAAGGCACCCGGCAAACGATGAACCGCACCGGTCCGTTCCGTGTGGCCCTGTCCGGGGCCTTCCAGACTGACACCGACCAACCGGTGTTTCCGATGTTCGACCTGCAACCGCTGAGCAACGACCCCGAGGTTGAATTCACTTATGTACCCGGTGTTGAAGGGCGCATGTCGGGTGAATCCCTGGAAGACTACGATGCACTGGTACTGCTGCTGGAGACATTCGATGCCGAAAGTATTCCTGCCAGCGGCCGCCTGAGCCTGGTCGCCCGATTCGGCGTAGGTTTCGATACAGTCGACGTTACCGCCTGCACAGCGGCCGGCATTGCGGTCGGCATCACACCGAACGGCGTCCGACGGCCGGTTGCCGTTGCCATACTGACGTTTATCCTGACTCTTGCTGGTCGACTCATGATCAAGGATCGCCTGGTGCGCGGTGGTCCCAAGACTTTTGCCCAAAGATCCGACCACATGGGTTCCGGGCTGATCGGGAAAACACTTGGTTCCGTGGGTCTGGGTAATATCGGCGCGGAGGTGTTCCGGGTATCGGCCCCACTGGGTATGCGCTTTATCGCGCACGACCCTTACGTGGACCCAGCAGTTGCCCGGGAGGTCGGTGTAGAACTGACAGACCTTGAAACGGTCTTTAGAGAAAGTGACTTTCTTACACTGAACGTACCGCTCTCAGATGAAACCCGGCACCTGGTCAACGCCGAACGACTCAAGCTGATGAAACCCAGTGCCTACCTGATCAACACCTCTCGTGGACCGGTGGTAGACCCGGACGCGCTGACACTGGCGCTCGAATCCGGGATCATCGCCGGTGCCGGACTGGATGTCTTTGAGCCCGAACCACCCAACGCAGATGACCCGCTACTGAAAATGGACAACGTCATCCTGACGCCACACGCGCTGTGCTGGACGGACCAGTGTTTTGCGGGGATCGGCGCACAGGACCTCGAACACGTCTTTGCCGTCAAACACGGATCGACGCCTCTGGCCCTGGCCAACCCCGAAGTCGCAGAGAATTCCGTTTTTAGGGCCAAGCTGGCCCGCTACCGGGACCGCTTTGGACCTCAGTCGACGTAACGTGTCCGGTCCGAGGTCAGCAACTCCTCGACCCAATCCATCCCGGTGATTCCGCTTTTGACCTTGGCCTCCAGAGCTGCTTCGAGTTCCCGCACCACCTCGAGATCCCGCAGTACGGAGTCGATCCGCTCTCGTGCCACGACGACCACACCGTCACGGTCTCCAATAAGAAGGTCTCCGGAGCAGATTGTCGTGCCGCCCATTGCGACCGGCAGTCCGACTGAGCCCGGTCCCTGGGAATAGGGAGAGTTGGGGGATACCCCGGTACAGAACACCGGTATGCCGACCGGTAGGATTCCCTCCACGTCACGCACCAAGCCATCAGTGACAATCGCCCGAATCTTCTTGTTGTTGGCCATCACGGCAACGTTATCACCGACCACCGCGGCCCCGTCATAACCCCCGGTTTCGATCACTAGAACATCACCGGACTCTGCCAGAGCGATGGCTGGCTGCACCGGCAGCATGTCCCTTGGTTCCAGATGGGCGGTGATTGCAGGTCCAACAAAGGTCATTTCGTTCAGTAATGGCTTGATCCGGTGATCAAGGGCACCGGTTCCGTTCTGGGCATCGACCACGAAACTGGTGGTCAGCCCCTCAAACGCCGCGATCTGCTCCGGCGTCGGCCGGGGAAAATCTTTTCTGACGGTCAAGGATACGGGTTCACCGATCATTGCATGCTCCGTGAATGCGAAACAGGTTCTGTTGCGGGTGACTATAAACGATCTGGGTGCCGAGCCTGTGCTGGTGCGCCCAGCTAAGAGCAGACGACTCTCTTTTCCTCCTCGCTATGGAGGCCTGAAAGCGAGAACCCGGACCCTGCCCGGTTCTCAAATCGATTAAACTCGTTCTGATCACCGAATATGGGGAAATCGCATGAGTGATACCGCTACCCGCACCATCCGGCTCAGCCTGGAAGACAACGTAGTGGTTGCCCGCCACGCACTGCGCAGCGGCACCGCCATCAGTGAAGAAGACCTGACCACGGTCGAAGCCATTGATCCTGGTCATAAGATCGCAACGCGTGCCATCAAACGCGGCGATACAGTGCGCAAATACGACCAGATCATCGGTGTCGCCGAAGCCGACATCCAACCGGGTCAGCATGTCCATACCCACAACCTGAGAATGGACGAGTTCGACCGGGACTACCAGTTCTGCCAGGCGGTGAAAAAGCTCGATTACCGGCCCGAGCCCGAGCGGGCCACTTACCAGGGTATTGTCCGCGACGATGGGCGAACCGCTACCCGCAACTATATCGGCGTGCTGACCAGCGTAAACTGCTCGGCCACCGTGGCGCGCCATGTCGCAGCAAAATTTAATGACACGGTCCTTGCCGAATTCCCTAACGTGGACGGGGTCGTGGCGCTCACCCATGACTATGGTTGCGGGGGCTGCGCTGGGATGGGACTCAATTACATCCAACGCACGATATCCGGTTACAGCCGCCATCCGAACTTCTATGCCGTGGTGATCATTGGCCTTGGCTGCGAAGCCAACCAGATCGGGGCGATGATGGATGCGGAGAAACTCAACCCCAGCGAGACACTGCATGCGTTTACGATCCAGGACTCGGGCGGCAGTGCCGCCGCCGCAGAACGCGGCGAAGGACTGGTCCGGGAACTGCTGGCTGATGCAAACCGGGCGGCGCGGGTCGAAAGGCCAGCCAGCGATCTGATCCTGGCACTGGAGTGTGGTGGTTCCGACGGATATTCCGGTATCTCAGCCAACCCGGCACTCGGTGCCGCGGCCGACCTGCTGGTGCTGAATGGTGGCACGGCCTGCCTCGCCGAAACACCCGAGATTTATGGCGCCGAGCACCTCCTTACCCGCAGGGCCGTCAGCCCCGAAGTCGGGGAGAAGCTGGTAGAACGGATTCGCTGGTGGGAAAACTATACCCGCAGCAACCACGCCGAGATGAACAATAATCCCGCCCCCGGTAACAAGGCGGGCGGTCTCACCACCATCCTGGAAAAATCACTGGGCGCGGTCGCCAAGGGCGGAACGACTAACCTCGTCGATGTCTACGAATACGCCGAACCGATCACCGAGAAGGGTTTCGTGTTTATGGACACCCCGGGCTACGATCCTGCTTCGATCACCGGTATGGTCGCAGGTGGCGCCAATATCACCTGCTTCACCACCGGCCGGGGATCGGTCTACGGTGGCAAACCCGTTCCCAGCCTGAAGCTCGCCACCAACACGCCGATGTACCTGCGCATGGAGAATGACATGGACATCAACTGCGGTGATATCGTCGATGGCGATGCGACAGTCGAGAGCAAAGGCCAGGAAATCTTTGACAGGATCATTGCCTGTGCATCGGGAAAACCGTCGAAATCCGAACAGATGGGCATGGGTGAGGAAGAGTTCGTACCATGGACCGTCGGGGCAATCCTTTGAGCGTCTTCTTGCTGTAGTCCGTAGTCTCACCGAAAACTCCGAACCACACTTCTGACCTCTTCGTGCTGCCATGCTGACGGCTGAACAGCTTAATCACTATCACACACACGGCTTCGTTGTTCCCGACTACCGACTCGGCGACGACGTACTGGGCTCGATCAAGGCGGCTCACGGCCGTCTGATCACAATCCATCCTGAATTTCGAAACTACTGCCCTGCACTGCTGGCCTACGATCTGGCCTTTCTGAATTTCGCCCGGATCCCTGAGATCCTGGATATGGTAGAACAGGTAATCGGCAATGACTTTGCTTTGTGGAACTCCAGTCTTTTTGCCAAACCCGCGAGCGACGGTCAGGCCACGCCCTGGCACCAGGACGGGGAGTACTGGCCGATCCGTCCGGTTGCAACCTGTACGGTGTGGATCGCGGTCGATGATGCCAACACCAGCAACGGCTGTCTGAGGGTGATTCCCGGTTCACACAAACGAGAGGACCTGCTGCGGCACCGCACCAATCCCGATCCGAACCTGACACTCAATCAGGAACTGCTGCCGGCGGAATTCGATGAATCCCAGGCCGTGGATCTGGTTCTCTCAGCGGGCCAGATTTCCCTGCACGATGTGCGCCTGGTGCATGGCTCCGAACCCAATCGGTCAGATCGACCACGCCGCGGAATGACCCTGCGCTACATGCCGCTGACCTCGGTGTTCGACCGTTCACTAGCTACCGCTCAACCAGACCGCAAAGGCTTTCCGGGGCACGGGGAACGGACACTTTACCTGATGCGCGGCGACGACCAGACTGGACGCAACGATTTTCGAATGCGCCAGTGACCCGGCGGACCACGGCACCGTTCAAAGACCGCATCGATTAAGGCACCACACAACCAACAGGAGCACCATACGATGGCCAACAACGAACTGTCCGGCGTAATTCCGCCCATGACAACGCCTTTTACTGCCGACGGCGAGCTGGATCTTGCGGCCGTCAAGACACAGATCGACTGGCTTGTGGACTGTGGTGTCAGCGGTATCGCCGTCGGCGGTAGCACCGGTGAAGGGCACGCCCTGCAGGCCGATGAGTTCAAGGCCCTGATCGAGTGTGCACTGGAGGCTGCGGATGGCCGTACCGCGGTGATTGCCGGCATCATCACCGACTCAACCCGCGAATCGGTCCGGCGCGGCCAGATGATTCGGGACTCCGGCGTGGCTGCACTGCAGGTCACACCCGTCCATTATGTCTTTAAACCCGGTGACGATGACACGGTAGGTCACTTTAATACGCTCACTCGTGAGACCGGGATGCCGGTGATCATCTACAACGTGATCCCGTGGAACTATCTTTCCCCGGAACTACTCGTCCGTGTCATGCGCGAGGTACCGGGTGTCATCGGCGTCAAGCAAAGCGCCGGCGACATGAAGCTTTTTGCCGATCTGATGATCTCGGCCGATAAGGAGGACCTGATCTTCAGTGCCGTCGACGGCCTGCTCTATGCCAGCTATTGCCTGGGCGCACAAGGATCAATTGCAGCCATACTGTCCGCGGCACCCGGGCCCAGTGTCAAATTGTGGGAAGCCACCAAAGCGGGTGACCATGTCACCGCCCTCGATCTGCACGAGCGGCTGCTGGTCCTGTGGAACGCCATCGTCGGTGACGCCCTACCGGCCACCACCAAGTGTGCACAGATTCTGCAGGGGATCCCTGCCGGACTTCCGCGGCAACCGATGTCCATGCCATCCGAATCCAAGCAGGCCGAAATCCGCAAAGCCCTCGAGGGACTCGATCTGGTCTGAAGTCGGGCGCCGTTAAAATACGCCGGGTAACAGAGCCCGGCGTGTCGAGGGGTCCTGCCGCCTGCTATTTTGTCATGACCGATTCGTCACACGGCCTTTCTTCCGCTATCGCCCGGTTCCGCCTGTCTCCTTGAGTACCTTACGCCGACAGGGCTACTTGCTCGTTGGGGCCTGTTTTCTGACACAGGCCGTCTACGTCGGCGTGCTGTTCACGTTCGGCATGCTGTTTCTGGAGTTCGAACGCACCTTCGGCTGGTCGCGCGCCACCATTTCCGGCGCCTTCTCGGTATTTCTACTGGCCACGGGTTCGACAGGCATCGTGATGGGCAAGCTCAATGATCAGTTCGGCCCGAGGCGCATCATGATCGCCGGCGCGGTCATCCACGGTGCGGGTTACGCTTTGATGTCCATCATTCAGGCGCCCTGGCAGCTGTACTTCTTCTACGGATTTCTGGCGGCCATCGGTTTCAGTACCCACGACATCGTAACGCTGTCTACCGTTGCCCGCTGGTTCAAAGGCCGAAGGAGCCTGGTGTCAGGCATCGTCAAATCGGGAGCCGGCGCCGGACAGTTCATCATTCCGCTGCTGCTCACGCTGCTGCTCACCGTTTCGGACTGGCGGATGGCCTGCTTGATTTTTGGAGCGGCCTCCACGGTCATCCTGACGTTGCTGGCCCAGTTTCTGACGCGCCATCCCCCGACCAGTACCGTAGCCGGTTCCGAGCGTCCGACCCCGACTCCAGACACGGGAGAGGCAGAGCACGGCCTGACACTTGGCGAAACGTGCAGGACACGCAACTTCTGGATCCTGTGTGTGGGGCAGTTCCTGGTGTTTTTCTGCCTAATGGTCGTCATGATTCACATCGCACCGCATGCCCGGGACCTTGGATTTTCGGCCGAAGTGGCGGCACAGGTTCTTGCCACAGTCGGTGCAGCCAGCATAGCGGGACGTCTGGTGATGGGTGCCGTCGCCGACCGACTGGGCGGCAAAAGCTCTCTGATGATTGCCTATGGCGTGCTGTCGGTATGCCTGATCTGGCTGCTTTTTATTCGTGAACCCTGGGTGCTTTTCCTATTTGCACCGGTCTACGGATTCAGCCACGGCGCCTTTTTTACGCTCATCTCTCCGACCGTGGCTGAACTTTTCGGGACCCGTGCACATGGGGTCATCTTTGCGATTGTACTGTTCCACGGCACCATCGGCGGTGCCGTAAGCCCCTTCCTAGCCGGCCGTGTGTTCGACGCCATTGGCACTTACCAGCCTGTTTTCCAGGTCCTGGCAGTGCTTGCCATCGTGGGCCTGGTACTGGTTAACTTCCTTCAGCCCGCCCGGTTGAAACTCGCCCGGGCGGATTGAAGCAACAGTCCTTCGGGAGAAGATCCGGATCTGAACAATGTCCCGTCAAAGACCCTACCGAATCGGCACCGGTGCCGGGTTCTCCTCCGACCGCCTTGACCCCGCCATAGACCTGGTCAAGCGCGGCCGGCTTGACGCGATTGTCTTCGAGTGTGTCGGCGAACGCACCCTGGCCTATGGTCACCGCGACCGCCTTGCCGACCCGTCGGCGGGCTACAACCGCCTTCTGGAGACTCGCCTGCGGGCCATACTGCCGCTTTGCAGGGCGCACGGGACCCGGTTGATCACCAACATGGGGGTCGCCAATCCCCAAGGTGCGGCGGAGGCGGCACTTCGGGTGGCCAGTGAACTGGACCTCGATGGACTCCGAATCGCCGTGATCACGGGAGACGATGTATCGAGCCATATCACCTGCGACACGCACCTGCTCGAGCCCGATTGCAGTGTTGCCGAGACAGGTCGCAGACCGATCGGGGCCAATGCTTATCTTGGCGCCGACGCCATTGCCCCGGCGTTGCAGGCCGGTGCCGACCTCATCATCACCGGTCGGGTTGCGGACCCTGCCCTTTTTCTGGCACCCATCGCCCATCACTTCGACTGGGCGAACGACGACTGGCCAATACTCGGTGCGGGCACGCTGGTTGGTCATCTGATGGAATGTGCTGCCCAGGTTACCGGGGGCTATTTTGCCGATCCGGGCTACAAGGATGTCTCCAACCTTGCCTTTGTCGGATTTCCACTCGCCGAGGTCGATGCCACCGGCAGCGCGGTCATCACCAAACTTCCTGCTACCGGCGGTTGTGTGGACATCCGAACCGTCAAAGAACAGATGCTGTACGAGGTGCACGACCCGGCCGCCTACCTGACACCGGATGTGACCGCGGATTTTTCAGGCGTGCGTGTCATTCCGGACGGTGAAGACCGGGTCCGGGTCTCGGGAGCCCGTGGACGGGAGCGGCCGGATCAACTGAAGGTCACCGTCGCGTTTGACGGTGGCTACCTTGCCGAAGCGGAAGTCTCGTACGCCGGGGCGGGTGCCGCGGAGCGTGCCCGGGTGGCAGGACAGATCGTCGAGGAGCGCCTGGCCACAGTGCACGGTATCGATGCTTCATGCCGCACCGACCTGATTGGCTTGAATGCCCTGCATGGCAGCACGGTGACGGAGCCCGAAGACCTCCGGGATATCCGATTGCGGATCGCGCTGCGAAGCGGCGACCGCCAAGATGCCGAGGCTGTACTGTGGGAGGTTGAGGCCCTGCTGTGTTGCGGGCCAGCTGGCGGCGGCGGGTACCGTGGCCGGGTCGATCACAGCGTCCTCACTTACTCGACGTTCCTGCCGCGAAACACGGTCCAGCCATCTTTCGATATCCTTAACGTATGAGCTGCACCATCGAACTGCGAGAGATCGCCCATGCCAGGGCCGGCGACAAAGGCAACCGGTCGAACGTCGCCGTCTTTGCCCACTGCCCCGATGATTACGCCATAATTGTCGATCAGGTCACCCCTGAGCGGGTCAAGAGCGCCTTCGGCCACATGCTGCACGGGCCGGTCACACGCTACACGCTGCCAACCCTGAACGGAATCAACCTGGTGATGGACGATGCACTCGGTGGTGGGGTCAACGAGTCCTTGAATCTCGACAGCCATGGCAAATCATGGAGCTTCATGATTCTATCGTTGACGGTCGAGGTGAGCGACGCAGTCGCCCGACGCCTGGGACAACCCACGAGCCCGGAAGCCGGACCATGATTAACAAGCGCTTTCCAGCGGAAGGCAGTCCACGGGAGAGCGTTCTCGCCCAGCTCGTGAACCAGCGCGATGCCGATCCCACATGGTACGGCCCCAGGCTTTTCATCGGCGGAAGCTATTACGGGGGAGACGACGTGTTGCGTGTGGCCAACGATGCCAGCCGCCTGTACCAGAACCACAATGCGCTCTACGCCGCGAAACGGTTCCCTGCGCTGGTTTCACTCGAGAAGAACATCATTGGCGCCTGTCTCGAACTCTTCAATGGTCCGGACAGTGCCGGCGGCAACCTGACCAGTGGTGGAACCGAAAGCCTTCTGCTGGCCGTGATGACGGCCCGCGACTGGGCTGCGGACCAGCGACCGGTGCCCGGTATCCCGGAAATTGTGGTGCCTGAAGCCGCTCATCCGGGTTTTGATAAGGCCGCCCACCTGATGGGTCTTAAGGCGCATCGTTTACAGCAAAGCACGGACTACCGGGCCGATCCCGCACAACTTGCCGCGGCGGTCGGTGACAACACCATCATGGTCGTCGCCTCAGCGCCGTCCTATCCATTCGGCGTGACGGACCCGGTGAAGGACATTGCCAGGCTTGCCCGCGACCGGAAGCTGTGGTGCCATGTCGATGCCTGCCACGGGGGATTTGTGTTGCCCTTTGCCCGGCAACTGGGTCGGACGATTCCGGATTTTGATTTTGCCGTGGACGGCGTGACTTCAATCTCGGTGGATATTCACAAACTGGGATACGCCAACAAGGGGGTATCCGCCCTGCTGCTTCAGGACGCCGCGCTTGAGCGGCACCAGCGTTACAGCTTCGATGATTGGCCGGCGGGACTCTATTCGACCGCTGGGTTGTCCGGTTCCCGGTCAGCCGGCGGCACGGCCTCGGCCTGGGCGGTGATGCACTACCTGGGTGTGACCGGCTACCGCGAAGTTGTGGCCGAGATACTTTCAGCCCGCGACCGGCTGATCGACGGTATTGAATCGATTGCCGGTCTGCACGTCCTGGGAGAGCCCGATGCCTATCTTGTGGCCGTGGCTTCAGACCAGGTCGACATCCTCGCAGTCGACGATTTTATGGCGGAGCGCGGCTGGACCGGTGGTCAACTCAAGCGACCGCCCGCGATCCACTTGTTTCTGGACCGTTCGAATGCGATCAGCATTGATGCTTATCTTCGGGACCTGGCCGATGCGGCCAACCGGGTGCGGGCAGGTGACCGGGCGGGCCCACGCGCGGCCCAGGTCTATACCCGCTAAATGCAACGGTAATAGAGGCAAAACCATGAATCTGACCGCACCTTCTCCGAACGCCCCCACTGTAGACAAATCCGTTTACGACCGGGACGGTTATCTTTGCCCTGTCAGGGTCATGCCGGAGGGAGAGATGGCGGAGATCCGGCATCGGCTCGAAAGCTATTTGGCTCGAGCGAAACGTGACCCCAAGGACGATTTGCTGCTTCATTTCAAGGTCCACATGGCGTTCACCTGGGCCGATGCCCTGATTCGACACCCGGTTGTACTGGAGGCCGTCGAGACCCTCATCGGCCCCGATATCCTGGTCTGGAACACCGCAGTCATGATGAAGAATTCCCACCAGCCGGACTTCGTCAGCTACCACCAGGATGTCTTGTACTGGGGCAACCATCCCGACCACGTCGTCGGGGCCTGGATAGCGCTCAATGACAGCACTTCGGAAAAAGGCTGCGTGCGCGTCTTTCCCGGCAGTCACAAACTCGGCATCCTGCCCCACACCGACACTTTTGGTAAGGACAACATGCTGTCCCGAGGTCAGGCGGTGAGCACCGAACTGGATCACTCGAAGAGCACTGAAATGGTCCTGCGTGCCGGCGAGATGTCGCTGCACCACACCCGTACCGTCCATGGATCGCAGCCCAACCGGTCCGATGAGGCGCGGCTGGGATTCGTGATCACCTTCATGGCGCCGGCCACTACCATGATGGGCCCACGTACCGGTGCTACTCTGGTCCGAGGTGCGGACAACTACGGGCACTTCGATCTAGAGGATAGCCGCCCGGCGGCCGATCTGGATGCGGCCGCGCTCGCCGCACACGATGTCGCCATGGGGCCTTTTGCTGCGGCTATCAACGTCGGCGCCCAGCAGGATGGCCGGATGTCTCCAGCGCGGGTAGCCGACTACGAAAGCCGTAAATCGGCAACCTAGATCGCGCTCTACCACAATACTCTGCGTTCACCAACCAAAGAGAGGAATGTTCACTATGCGACTGAAAAACAAAATCGCCCTGATCACAGCTGCGGCCTCTGGCATGGGACGGGCCGGAACCCTTCGTTTCGCCGCTGAAGGTGCCCAGGTGGCGGCTGTCGATATCGATCAGGACGCTCTGGATGCTGTGGTCAAGGAAGTGACCGATGCCGGCGGCAGCGCTGTTGGCATCTGCGCCGATCTCACCCAGGATACCGACTGTCACCGGATCGTCGATGATACCGTCGCGGCGTTCGGCGGACTGGACCTCTTGTGGAACCATGTCGGTCATCCCGGTCCGTCATCGGTGGAAGGCATAGACCCTGACGACTACGAGATCGCAATGGATCTCAACGTACGTTCAGTTTTCTGGACGACGGGCAAGGCCATTCCCGAGTTGCGCAAACGCGGAGGCGGCAGCATCCTCTTCACGGCATCGATTGCGGGGCTGATTGGCTCGCCGTTCAGTCCAGTGTATTCCGCGGCCAAATGGGGTGTGAACGGCATGATGGCGTCCTTGGCGGGCCGCCTCGCTGCGGACAACATTCGTGTCAACAGCGTCTGCCCCGGACCAACAGAGACACCGATGTTGGATATCTTTATGGGACGGCCGGACCAGGAGACGGACCGTGAAGCCAACCAGGCGATGATGGAGAAACTGACGCCTCTAGGCCGGATCGGTCAGCCTGAGGAGATCGCCAACGCGGCATTGTTCCTGTTATCGGATGAAGCATCTTTTATCACCGGCGTTGCGTTACCGGTCGATGGGGGTTTTGTCTCCAAGTAAACCTGGGGCATCATTCGGTGCTGACTCCATCGCCCCCGACAGCAACAGGATCCGCTAACGATGATCATCGACCACAAGAACCTGCGTACTCTTGCCAGAGAGATGTTGGTTGCGGCCGGCAGCGAAGGTGACGAACCCGAAATCGTCTCCGACAACCTGGTCGATGCCAATCTGCTCGGTCACGACAGCCACGGCATCGGCATGCTGCCGCGCTACCTGAGAGCGGTCCGGTCCGGGGAACTGAACGTTAACCAGCACGCCCGGATCGATGTCGACACGGGCCCGCTGATCAC
>CAJXBY010000004.1 GCA_913051905.1 uncultured Gammaproteobacteria bacterium
CCGCCGTGCCGTGTAGATCTCGATGCTCAGCCCCACCAGGTCGGTTGGCTCGTCGAACGGGATGGCTTCCATCCGATCGTCGTGGAAGCGGATCTCCCAGTCGGGCGGGGTCAGCCCGGCCAGTGTCGCGGGTGGCAGCGGCTCCATCTGCCACGCCTTGATGTACGGCTCCCCGGGCCGCCGGCCGATGCAGGGATGGACGAGAGTGAGGCGCATGGGAGGGGTGGAAGGTGCGGCGTGGAACGTGAAACGTGGGGCGGTCAGGCAGGCACGGTGATGAATCGGGAGTCTGCCATTTCCCCGTTCCCATTTCCCATTTCCCTCTTCCCGAGGGGCTTGCCCAGCTTGTCTTTCAGCGCACGACGAGCCATGACGTTGGCCCCGAGGTAGACCGCCAGGCGCCGCGGCGAGCGAGCGTGCGGGCGGGTCCAGGTGCGCCGCCAGATCGACCGAGGTCGGAAGAACTGCTGGCGGGCGCGGCGGCAGCCCTCGGTGAGCTCGTCTGGGCTGAGGCGGGCGGGCTGGAAGGCGGCGTCGCCGTAGCGGTACGTCGGGTCGGTCCACCACGCGTCGTGGAGGAGACGGCCCTCGCTCTCCAGGCGGGCGTAGAGGCGCGTCGCGGGCGTCGGCTGGAGGGCGCTGAAGTTGACCAGGAAGAGGCGATGGTCGAGCGCGAACTGGACCGTTCGCTCGAAGCAGTCGGGGCCGTCGTGGTCGTAGCCGAACACGAACGAGCCGTAGACCATGATGCCGCGGTCGTGGAAGCGGCCGATGGCCTCGGCATAGGGCCCGCCGACCGTGTTGAACCGCTTGCGCATCTGGCCGAGGTTGCCGTCGTCCAGCGACTCGAAGCCGACGAGTGCCGCGATGCAGCCGCTCCGCGCCATCAGGTCGAGGAGTTCCAGGTCGTGCGTCACATCGAGCGTCACCTGACAGCCCCACGTGATGCCGAGCGGGATCCAGAGATTGGGACACATCATGGAAGAGAACGGGTTGCGATGGGTCGTCAACCTGAGCGGGGGCAACCACCGCCGAGGCCTGCGGACCAGCGTGGCCATGAGCGACGCGCTGCCGTGCACCACGCGCTTGCCCGCCGGTACGTGGCGCAGCACTTCCAAACCGCCGGCACGCTGTGTGTCGAATTCGAGGAAAAATCCATCGACGTCTACGCTCTGGAAAACGGCTTCGGCAATCTCGTCATAGCCGCCTTCAGTGAGCCATTTACCCTTGAAGTTACCCCGGCAGATATGCAGCGCTGCAGTCATGTCGGGGGGGCGGTCAGCGAGCGCTTGATTGAGTGATTCGATATACAGGGATATGAGTCTTGCGGGATCGGCACCGAACGCCGTGACACGGGCGCGGATTTCGGGGTTGGCAAGCATGATCAGTGGCACTTCGTCGAGTTGCACATAACGGCAGCCGAGGTCATAAAGTGCGGCGATCTCTTGACGGTAGATTGCGGTCAGGTCCGCAAGGTACGCCTCGTCAGTAGTGTAGGCGGACCCAGTGATGGTCTGATCCAGCCGCCAGAAGTGCAAGGTCGATGGTGACGGCAGAGTGATCTTCGGAGTGGCCTTTGCGACTGAGTGCAGATATGCAAATTCTCCGGTGGAGATCGGTGCTGTCTGCTTGAGTGGTCCCGTGCAGGTGGCGGCAATAAATTCCTGTTCAGCGCCGCAACCGTCATGGAAGGTGAAAAACGACGGTGCGACATCCAACCCATCGATCGCATCCACCCAGTGACCCCAGTAGGACGCCCGCCGGAACTCGCCGTCGGTGACCGCTTTGAGTCCCAGTGATTCCTGCAGGGTGACAACCTCGCGGATGACTTTATCCTGGACTTCTTCAAAAACCTCTGCTGAGATTTCACCGGCTGTGAACGACCGAAAGGCCCGTGTCAACTCGATGGGCCGGAGCAGGCTGCCCACGTGCTCGGCTCGAAACGGCGGCATAGGAGTTCTCGTCATACCGTTTTCCCGGTCAACTCTGGGTACGGTGATCAAAGATCCGTTTGGCCTTGAATTCGGTTTTCGGCAGGGTATCCGGCGCAATGACTTCGACCTCACAGCGCGCCTCGATACGGGTCTGCACCGCATTGGCAACGGCAAGAGCGACCGCGTCTGGGGATTGGTGGTCGGCATGTTCAACGCGTACGGTCATGACGTCGATGCCACTTTCACGTGTCTCGATCCGCACATCGAACTCGTCACCAACACCGGGGACGGCACGCACCGCTTCCTCGACGACTGACGGGTAGAACTTCAGTCCACGTAGATTGATCAGATCATCGGCTCGACCGCGGAATCCCCCCATGGCCCGCACGTGGGTGCGCCCACAGTCACAGGGTGAGGAGTCAAAGGTCGTATAGTCGCCAACAATGAAGCGAAGCTGTGAGGAGCTCTCGGAATTCATATTGGTGCAGACGGTGATCCCACGCTGACCTTCGGCCACGGGCTCCAGCGTGTCCGGATCAATGAGTTCCCAGACCTGTAGGTCCTCCATCAGGTGGGCGTGTACGGGTTCGCCGGGCTGACTCGAGGCAGGACAGGAGTAGCCGCCACAATGCGGTGCAGCTTCGGTACAGCCGTAAAATTCCACCAGCCGTGCACCCCACAAATCCTCCAGCCGCGCGCGGGTGCTGGCAATTCCGGTTGCCGGTTCGCCTCCAGTGAACAGAGTCTTGATGGAAGACTTGGCAGGATCCATTCCCATGTCCTGCATCACCCGCCCCAGGCGCAGCAACTGGGACGGCAGTGTCGCTAGTATCGTCGGTCGATACCGTTCAATAATGTTGCAACGCATCTCTGCCGTCATTCCACCGCCGGAAAGACAGGGTACGCCCATGTGCGCCAACGCCTGGCTGACACCCCAGGCCCAGACATGCGGTCCAAATCCGACCACCAGAAAGACACTTTCTCCGGGTCTGGCGCCAAGCGCCCAGAGTGCCCGGGCATTGGCCCAGCGCCACTGGTCGAGGTCAAAAGTGCTGTAGCGGAACACCCGCGGGAGACCGGTTGTCCCGGAAGTCGCGAACAGACTCCAGCCGCGTTCGTTCCACAGCGCATCATCATGGGTGGTGTAAGTGCCCCACGGTGGATTGGCCATCAGGTCTTTGACCATCTCTTTCTTGTCGACTGGCGGCCACTTCTTCAGATCATCGACGCTTTGTATGTCGTGGGGTGTCATTCCCAGGGCATCGAACCGTCGGCGATAGAAATCGCTGTTCTCATAAAGAAATGGCGTGAGCACCTTCAGTTTTGTATCCTGCAGGGCACGCAGTTCGTCACGCGATGCACAGTCATGGGATGGCGCCCAGAATTCATCTGAACCCGGTGTATCGAAATTGACCCGCTGCGATTCGAGCAACGTCAGCCAGCATTGCCGGGTGGCCAGCTTTTTGTCCAGCGTCACGGGAAAGTCATCCGATACTCAGGCTGGTTGGTCCCGCAACAGAAAGCGCTGGACCTTGCCGCTCGGTGTCTTGGGAAGCTGGTCGATGAATGCAATCTCACGGGGGTAGGCGTGCGCCGAAAGATTGGACTGTACAAAGCTGCGCAAGGCTTCGGAAAGCTCCTGCGAGGGTTTGTGATCGGGTTTTAAAACCACAAAGGCTTTGACGATCTCACCGCGAACCGCATCGGGTACACCGATGACTGCAGCCTCTGCAACCGCCTCATGGGCGATCAGTGCACTTTCAGGTTCAAAAGGGCCGATCCGGTAGCCGGCACTGGTGATGATGTCATCGTCCCGTCCGCTGAATGCAATATAACCGTCCGGATCCTGGCTCGCTGAATCGCCCGTCAGATAGTAGCGGCCACTGGCCGTGAAGCGCTCCCGGGTTCTTTTAGGATCCTGGTAGTAACCTCGAAACCAGAAAAGCGGAGAGTGGTGCGTGTCTACGGCGATCTGTCCTTCCTGTCCGGGTTCTACTTCGGCTCCATCGTTGTCAAGGATCACGATCCGGAAACCGGGCATGGCCTGCCCCATCGATCCCGGACGAAGTTCGCGTCTCAGGGAGGGCAGGTGATGATTGCAGACCATCATGCCGCCTTCGGTCTGACCATAATGGTCGTGTATGCTCACGCCGAGGTGCACTTTGCCCCAGGAGACAACGTCCGGGTTCAACGGTTCACCCGCACATGAAGCGAGACGCAGCTGCAGCACGGGTTTGTCGCCGGGAAACGAACCGGCTGCACGCATCATTCTGAATACTGTCGGGGCGGTGGTCGCGTTCGTGACCTGGTGTCTCTCCAGGAATCGGTAAGTCCTCTCGACATCGAACGGTGCATTGAGGAAGATGACGGGTTTTCCCAGCAGCAGGGGACCGGCGAGTGCGTAGAACAGTCCGTAGGCCCAGCCCGGATCGGCCATGTTCCAGTAAACGTCGTCATCGCGTACATCCAGCCCGCAGCGCAGATACGATTCAAATGAGGCGAGCGCCTTGACCGGTACCTCGACTCCCTTTGGGCTGCCGGTTGTGCCTGAGGTGTAGATGAGAATCAGCAGGTCATTACCGGTCACGGACACCGGCGACTCATGCGCTGTTGCGCTGTCGAGCGCAGACTGAAAATCGATATCGCCCGCGGCGGGAGGACTGTCGTCACCGGCAACCGAGATGATCTTTGGCTTAGGGTCACCAAGATCAGTCTCGTCGAGCTTCCCCCGGTTGGCTGTGTCCGTTACGATCACAGCAGCAGCGCTGTTGTTCACCCGCGAGCCGATCGCCTGCGGTCCAAATGCTGTAAAGAGCGGAACGTGGGCTGCACCCAGTCTCCAGAGCCCGAGTGTGGCCACCACGAGTGCCGGAGACTTGGGCAGAAGGGTAGCTACCCGGTCGCCGCGGGAGACACCAAGTGTCTTCAGAACAGCGGCAAAACGGCTCGACAGCTCAAGCAGACGGGCATAAGTGTAGGTTTCTTCCCGACCGATAGCGTCCTCGTAGATCAGCCCGGGACTGTCCCCGGTATGACGATCGCAAAGCAGATCGGCGACCACTACCGCCGGTCTGTCGTAGGTTTTCTGCCATTCCTCTATCCGTTTCTGAAGCGAATCATCGTTCTCAGGTGACATATTCTGGCTCGCGGCGGTTGCCCGGCCCGATGATGCGAGCAGGCAGTCGGTGAAATCATTTCTGCCCGCATTCTGTCATCCACGCGCGTGGGGGGTCAAACCTTCGGGAGCGCAAATCGAGACGTTTATACTTGCCGGGGATCTCTTACGGACTTAAGCCCTTCAGGAGCGCCATCATGCACATTGTCATCGCCCAGATGAGTCACGAGACAAACACGTTTTCGCCCGTGGTCAGTGATCTCGCCCGTTTCTCACCCGGTGGCCGTGGGAAGCCGCTGGAGGGTGACTCGGCGAAGGACGTGTTTCGCGGTACAGCAAGCTGCATGGGAGGTTATCTCACGGTGGCTGAAGCGTGTGGTGCAGACATTACCATTCCGGTTGTTGCCGGTGCACCACCGTCCGGACCGGTCGAGGACGACGCTTACGAGCACATCGCGGCAAAGATCGTGGGGGCCGCAGCCAATGGCTGTGATGCACTGTTTCTGGATCTGCACGGTGCCATGGTCACGCGTTCTGTCGAAGACGGGGAAGGGGAGTTGCTACGCCGCATCCGGCAAGTCAACCCGGATGTGCCCATTGCAGTTGCCCTCGACATGCATGCCAATCTTTACGAAGACATCGTCGGACTCTCGACGGTGATCGCTGGTTACCATACTTACCCGCATATCGACATGTACGAAACCGCCGAACTCGCCGGTCGGATACTGGTTGATCACCTCCAGCGAGGTGTCATGCCGACAATGGCTTGGGGCAACAATCCCATGCTGCCCCACATCATGCGCCAGGGTACCGATGACATGCCTAACCGGGCCCTGCAGGAACGTGCGATGGAAATGGAGCGCGATGGTGCGCTGGCCGTCAGTTTGTTTACCGGTTTTCCGCACGCCGACATCAGCCAGGCGGGCCTGTCGGTTGTGGTGGCTACCGACAACGATCCTGACCTTGCAGGAAAACTACGTGATGAGCTGCTTGACCAGGCCTGGGCAGACCGGACGGATTTTGTTTACCGCCTGGAGCCGCTGGAGGTGTCGGTGAGCCGGGCGAAGGAGCTCGGCAGCGCACCCAGTAGCGAAGGACCTGTACTGATCCTTGATCACTATGACAACACCGCATCCGGTGGCACTATGGATACCACCGATGTGCTGGCCGAGGTACTGAGACAAGGTATCGAGGATGTTGCCTTCTGCGGGATTTTCGATCCGGATGCGGTTGAACGGCTGTGCTCTGCCGGCGTCGGCAGTGAAGTTACCGTGACTCTGGGTGGTCGCTTGGCGATGCCCGCATTGCGCCGTGAAAACCGACCGATCGAAATCAGTGGACGTGTCAAATGTGTGACGGACGGGCGATTTAAAACGAGCATTGCCATGGGACGGGGCCTGATGACCGAAATGGGGAAGACGGCTGTTCTCTCGGTGGGTAGTGTGGACATCATGGTGATATCGCGTCACTTCGAACCCGTAGACCCTGGCTGTTTTCGTTCAGTGGGCATAGAGCCGACAGAACGGCGTTTCCTGATGCTGAAAAGCCGCATTCACTACCGGGTGGGATTTCGGGATCTTGCCCGTGAGGTCGTCGAGTGTGCAGGGCTTGGCGTTTGTACATCAGATTATTCCGAGATCACCTTCAAGAACGTGCGCCGGCCGATCTACCCGCTCGACGAGGTCAAGGCGAGGCACTGAGCATGTCAAGTGGGTATCGGCCCGGGATGTGCCTTGCTGCGTTTACACCCTGAGATCCTGGCGATAGACTGTCCTGAATTCGCCCGTATTCCATCCGGAAAGTCCCTTCGGCAGTCGCCGAAACATGGAGATTGAAATTTATGGCTGATGCAGACGCCTCTGAGGCCAAACACTACGCGGCCGATGTCCCGATGCGCAGCGAGCCATTTTTTCTCAAAGGCTCGAACAACCTGGACTGGGGAATGAAGAATCGGCTGGCAGCGATCTTCAGCCCGTCGTCCGGCCGTACCGTCATGCTGGCATTCGACCACGGCTATTTCCTGGGTCCGACCAGTGGTCTGGAGCGGGTCGATCTCAATATCGTTCCGCTGATCCGATACGCCGATACATTGATGCTGACGCGCGGCATTTTGCGGACCAGTATTCCGCCGACTTACAGCAGGGGTATCGTGCTCCGTGCCAGTGGCGGCCCCAGCATTTTGAAAGAACTCTCCAACGAGGAGATCGCGGTCAGTATTGATGAGGCTATTCGTTTGAATGTCGCGGCCATGGCTGTCCAGGTGTTCATCGGCGGAGAGTACGAGACGCGCTCAGTGCACAACATGACGCGGCTTGTCGATATGGGTAACCGTCATGGGATCGCAACCCTGGCCGTCACCGCCGTCGGAAAAGACATGGTTCGCGACGCCAAATACATGCGCCTGGCGACCCGGATGTGTGCTGAACTCGGAGCTACCTACGTCAAGACCTACTACGTGGAACAGGGATTCGAGACGGTCACCGCAGCGTGTCCTGTCCCGATCGTCATTGCCGGCGGAAAGAAACTGCCTGAGTCCGAAGCACTACAGCTTGCCCACAATGCGATCCAGCAGGGCGCAGCCGGTGTAGACATGGGCCGGAACATCTTCCAGTCGGAAGCGCCTGTAGCCATGATCCAAGCTGTTCGCAGCGTGGTTCATGAGAATCTCTCTCCCAACGAGGCCTATGACCTTTACCTGGAACTCAAAGAAGGTGGTGAAGATTCGTTTGATAGTTGAGGGCACGCCGCGCGAATATGGCGATTACCCCGGCCGTTGAAATCATCCTCGTTTCCAGCCTGTCGGTGAGGGTGGGCGGTCGATTTCTGAAACAGGCTGGGCACATTAGCGACCCTTGTGCTGTGAAGGTCCATCGACCGTGAAGAATCGCTGGTCTGATTCCGATGCCAGGCAGTTCGTCGATCGATACGGGGAGGACCACGGTGAGGCGTTAGCTCTACGTACATATTCGAGTCGCCTGATCGGTGTCGAGCCTTCTCTAGTGCTGCACGGCGGAGGAAACACATCCGTTAAAGGCGCGCACCTAAACCTTTTTGGGGAAACCGAACAAGCTCTTTTCATTAAGGCCTCGGGACGGAATCTGGGCACGCTGGCGCCCGAGGATCATGTCGCAGTAGAGCTCGCCTACCTGCAGAGGCTTCAAGAAGTCGACGATCTTTCCGATAGTGAATTGCTGAACGCGCTTCGTACCCATCTGTTCGACCACCATGCTCCCACACCCTCGATCGAATCGCCTGTACATGCGTGTTTGCCAGGCCGGTTTGTCGATCATACCCATGCCGATGCGATCCTCACGCTGACGAACCAAGTCGATGGAGACCAGCACGTGCGCGCGGCTTTGGGTGACGACATCGTGATTCTGCCCTATGTGTCAGCAGGCGTGCGTCTGGCCAAGGAATGCGCCACTGCGGTTGCCGCAGCGCCGGAAACCCAGGCCATGGTATGGACACACCATGGTCTTACCGTCTGGGGAGAGACGGCGCGCGAGAGCTACGAACGGCTGATCGATCTCATCACCCGTGCCGAGGAGTACCTGGAGAAAACCGCGACCCGAATTCTGGTGACTCTGCAGGAGACATCGCTGGACGTCGCCATGAGGCGCCTGTCCAGTGTGGCGCCCCTGCTGCGTGGCCGGCTTGCCCGCGTGACCGGAGACCCGGACTGCCCCTACCAGCGAATGGTACTTCGGCCGCTGGTGACGCCGGAGATTCTCGCTTTCCTCGATAGCGCCGAGGCCCAAACACTTGCGCTTTCGCCCCCACTCACCCCCGACCACCTGATTCGAACGAAAATTCTGCCAGCCTGGGTAGATAAACCGGTCTACGGCGACGAGGCACTTCTCGCAGGCCAGATCGATACCGTGCTGGAGCGCTACGCCGAAGATTACCGTGCCTACGTCGCCCGGCATGCGAGCCGCCGGCCTGGCGGTATAGAACCATTTGATCCCGCGCCGGCAGTCGTGCTCTTTCCCGGAATGGGGGCCTTGTGTGTGGGTGAGGACGCCCCCTCAGCCTTGATCGTTCGCGATATCACCGCCCAGACACTTTCTGCGAAGGCGTTGATCGCTGCCATGGGTTCTTCCTATCAATGTCCTGGCGAAGGGGATCTTTTCGACATGGAGTACCGGCCGATGCAACAGGCGAAGCTGGTTCGGACTGGTGTCCCGCCGCTTCGTGGCCGAGTCGCGCTGGTGACCGGCGCAGGCGGGGCCATCGGCTCCGGTATTTCCGAGCGACTCCTGCTGGAAGGTGCCCACGTTGTGTTAACAGACCTGCCTGGTGAGTCACTCAGTCTGCTGGCTGAGCCGTTGAGCCGGCGGTTTCCCGGCCGGGTTTTAGACATTGGTCTGGACGTCACTGATCCAGGATCTGTCAGTGAAGGGTTCGAACAGGTAAGTCAGATTTGGGGTGGTGTGGACATCGTGGTCATCAATGCCGGGCTGGCCCATGTGTCCTCACTGGAGACCATGGAATTTGAAAAGTTCCAGCAGCTTGAACAGGTCAATACACACGGTACCCTGTTGCTGTTGCGGGAGGCCGCCCGGCACATGAAGCGGCAAGGGACCGGCGGTGACATCGTACTGGTGTCGACCAAGAATGTCTTTGCGCCCGGTAGCGAATTCGGGGCTTACAGCGCAACCAAGGCAGCCGGCCACCAGCTTGCCCGGATCGCCAGCCAGGAGTTCGCCGCTGATGATGTGCGGGTGAACATGGTCGCGCCCGATGCCGTCTTCTCACACGGGGAACAACAGTCCGGACTATGGGCAGAGGTCGGTCCTCAACGAATGCTCGCTCGGGGGCTCGATGCCGATGGTTTGGAGGCGTACTATCGCGACAGAAATCTACTCAAAGCCCGAATCACTGCCGAACACGTCGGCAGTGCGGTCTTCTTCTTTGTGAGCCGCGCCACACCAACGACTGGTGCAACACTGCCAGTGGACGGTGGCCTGCCCGACGCCACACCGCGCTAGCCGTTCTGCGGTTAAAACACTGACCGGCAGGACTTAAACCTGCCAGGATGTGAGCGCCTGGCGTGCCACGTCGGCACCCCATTCCTGCAGAAAATGTCCTCCTTCAGCCACTTCGTACGGAGCCTGGCAATTGCGGATGGATCTGGAGAGAGCGTACATCATGGGCGGCGTCAGAACCGGGTCCTGCATACCGATGGCCATGAAGCTCTGACCCTGCCACTCACCTTGCAGCCATGTCCTGGCCTGGCGCGATATTTCGGCACCGTCGGCATCGGGGTGCTCGGGAAGAAGTTCAGGAAAAGCGCGGACGCCGGCCTTGTGCTCAATGTCCGGAAACGGTGCATCGTACGCAGCCTGTTCTTCAGCTGTCAGGTGAGGGCAGGCCCGGCCCAGCAATCGCCCCGGCGAAAGATCGGGATTGTCCCGGCACCACTGCCGCCAGGCAATGAAACCGTCACTCAGGGGCGCTTCGCCGGTACCCAGTGTAGTGTTCATCACCAGCAGTCGCGAGTAGCGATGCGGGAGTTCCATCGGCAGCGTAAGGCCGAGGATGCCGCCCCAGTCCTGACCAACCAGTGTCAGGTTGGTCAGTTCCAGTCGCGATGTGAAGGCCAGCAGCATGTTTCGGTGAAAGCTGAAGGTGTAAGTCTCTTCTTCAGTTGGCTTGTCTGAGCGCCCGAACCCGAACAGATCAGGCACAACGACCCGGGCCCCGCTGGCCCGGAAGATTGGAATCATGTGCCGGAAAAGATAGGCCCAGGTTGGCTGACCGTGCACGCACAAAAAAGTCCGTTCAGCATTTTGTGGGCCGAGATCCAGATAGTGACAACGCAGTCCCTCGTAGCCCGGCAGGTTATCGAGGTAGTGCGGTTCAAAATCGAAGTCGGGCAGAGCCCGAAAGCGGTCATCCGGGGTGCGCAGTACGCTAGGCATGATTTTCTCTCCCAGGTTCCGTTGACTGGAACCGTTGGTATACCGATTCTACAGGCGGCACCGAAATTCCTTACAATCAGAGCCTGTGCCCCCTATTTAGGGTCAACCGTTCTGATTCGCGATTACCGCTGCCAAGTTCATGGATCCACCTGACGTATCAGAGGAAGCCGTAATCAACGCCCCGGGGAGTTTCATGGGCGTGCCGTTCTCCAGCGATCTCAGTCATAGCCGGGCGGCAGTGCTGGGTGTTCCATTCGATTGCGGGACACATCCGGCGCGTGTGGGATCGCGGCTAGGTCCGTCGGCTATTCGCGAACAATCCGTTCTGGTCCGCCCATTCCAGCCGCCATGGGCTGACTTCAATCCACTCGAGCAGCTCGCTGTGGTCGACTGTGGGAATGTTATCTGTACACCGGGTTTGATCGAGTCCTCACTTGACCGAATAGAGCAAGCGGTATATCGGGTTGCGTCGGCCGATATCGTACCTGTGACCATGGGCGGTGATGGACTGGTGTCGCTACCGCAGCTCCGCGCGATGCACCGTATTTTCCCGGACCTGGTACTCCTTCACATCGATGCCCATACCGACACCTATCCGGGGGATGGCCGGGAGATTCAGGAGCGCTACAACACCGCTACCACCTTCACGCGTGCAGCCGAAGAGGGGCTAGTGGATACCGCCCGTTCTTTCCATGTCGGCGCGCGCGGCACGGTGACGATGGAAGGTGTGTTTGAACACACCAGGGCCCAGGGTTACGGCCTGATCGACGATGCTGAACTGCGCCGGCGAGGCCCCGCTGATGTTCTTGGTCAGCTCCACGAAAGCCTGGTCGGCAGGCCGGTATATCTTTGTTTTGACATGGATTTCTTCGATCCATCCTGTGCGCCAGGGGTGTGCACACCCACCTGGGGTGGCGCCACCGCCAGGGAGGGACTCGAATTCCTGCAGGGTCTTGAAGGATTGAACTTCGTAGCTGTCGATGTCAACACCGTGAGTCCGCCACACGACGTGGGCGGAATGACTGCGTTTCTCGCCGCGACCGTGATGATTCAGTGCCTGGCACTGCTGTGCCGCACGCGTCCGGTATCCTGAACACTGTAGAGGAAGCTGCCGGTCGTCGCCGAGTGGAAATTGGTTCCGGAAGCAATCCTCAGGCCAGAAGCCACAGTGCCGCCGGCAGAATCTCGATGCGATTCGGGCCTGCGGGTCTGATCTCCCCATCCATTTCAAACCACCGGCAATCCGACCCCGGTTCAACTTCTATCGAGTGGCCCCGTCGGTGGTGAACGTAATCTGCACCGAGGTGATTACCGAGGTAAAGCCGACCCAGCCGCAACGGCAGTTTCCAGCGGGACATGGGCATGACCACAGTAATCTCCGCCAGACCGTTGTCCAATTGTGCTCTGGGTGAGATGTGCATGCCCTGTCCGAAGTGTGAGCCTTTGGTGACGGCGAGCAGATAGAGTGACCCGGCGAACCAGGGTTCTCCGTCAACGGTCACGCGGCAAAATACGGGTCGATAAGACGAGAACGCTTTGAGCGTTGCTCTGAGGTAGGCCCAGGGAACCTTGCCCTTGCCTCCGGCCATGTGTTCACCGACCCAGCCCGAGACGCCAGCGGAGAATGTGTTGACCGCATAGCGGGTATTGGCCTGGCTGTCGCGTATACGCAGCACATCGACACGCCGGGGTTCGGCTGCGAGCACCCTAGCAAGAGTCTTGAGGGGGTTGCCGGAAAGACCTGCAATGCGCGCGTAGTCCGACCCCGTACCGGCTGGAATCAGGCCGATGGCGATCTCGTTGGCAAGACCTGAAGCCAGGAGTTGGCCTGCCGCGCTGTGAAAAGTCCCGTCACCGCCGATCACGATCAACCGGCGCACGCCGGCACCAAGGGCCTCCGGTAACTCGAGGCTTGCTTGTTCGTGGGAACTGCAGCAGATGATCTGGGCGGTAGCCAGGTTAGGCTCGGACGTTTGAAGTTGTCTCCAGATCCGGTTCCCTTTGCCGTTACCGGCAGTCGGATTGACGAGGACGACCGTTTTATTCACGCTGCTGTTCCCGGCACGAGTCGGTTCGGTTGTCGAAGGCTGGGTCTTGTTGTTCCAGGCTACGAAACGTCCATTGCTATGAACCGAACTTTGTTTGAGCGGCCTTTATGCCAGGGGCATTTTTTGGGGACCGAGCTCAGCCGCTCGACCGGTCAGAAGATCACCGGCATCTCCGCCGGAGCCCGGCGGGTGAGGTACTCCGCACCGTCCTCTGTAATCACGATGTTTTCTTCATGGACCAGCTGTCGGTCGGGTGCAAACTCCATTCCTGGCTCCAGAGTGATGACGGCGCCCGGTGTCAGCACAGTGAGGTCGTCTTCCTTCACGGACGGCCACTCGGTCAGCTGCATGCCCAGGCCATGGCCCATGCGCCCGATGCTGTTTCCAAGAGCGCCGCCGCTTTCAAGGACTTTCCACATCGCACGCCAGACGTCGGCCATTGTCGCGCCGGGGTGGGCTGCGGAAAAGCCAGCGTCGGTGGCCTGGTAAACCGTTGCGTGGGCCTTCCGGGTGTCGTCAGTGATGTGTCCAAAGGCGAAATTTCGGTCGAAGTCGCAGAAGTAGCCGTCGAAGGTGGTGCCGGTGTCGATGATTAGCACATCACCTTCCCCCAAGCGCCGGTCGGTTGGACCCATGATGATGTTGTCATAGCCCCCGGGCCCTGAGCCTGCGACCAGGAAAGGGGTGCTGTCTGCACCTCGCGCCAGCAGGTTCATGCGCATACGCTGTCCGATCTGTCTTTCCGTTTCGCCCATTGCGGTGTGCTGGGGCAGGGCCTCGAATTCAGCTGAGGTAAGCTGGCAGACGGTGCGGATCTTTTCGACTTCGGCCGACGACTTCACGAACCGCTGCCTCAGCAGGAGCTGAGCGCAGTCGACAAACGAAAGTGCTATCCGCTCTGCCAGGATTTGACTGTTTCGCACCGGCATGCGAAGGATGCTTTCCTGGCCCAGGGCTAGGCCCAGCTGGCCGAAACGGGCCGGCAGAGCATTCAAGGTGTCCGCGAGAAGTGAGATTCCGTCATCTTCCGGACAGGGTGACTGCCAGGTCCGCACATCGTCGATCCAGGTCGCCTGCATGCCGGCCAGGCCGAGGCCCGGGATGACAGCAATGGGTTTACCGGACAACGGAACAATCACGAACCAGGGCCGGGTCGGACTTTCAAAGAACTGGGTATGAAAACCAGTGAAGTAGCGAATCTCGGGTTCGGTCGTCAACAGTATCGCGTCCAGCTTCGACACCAGCATGGCGCTCTGCGTGGAACGAGTGCGGTCTTCATATTCGGTCTCCGCAAATCCCCGCTGTGGCAGGCCGTGTTCAGGCACAGTGGTCATCACAGCGTTTTAATCAGACCGTCGGCTGCATTGCCGACAAGCTGGCGGTAGACATCGAGGTCGGTCGCTCCTTCGGTCCCGAAAACCAGTACCCGTGCGTTGTCATCAAGTTCAAGCATCCGACTCAGTTCAGCGTCTGAACGGGCGGCGATGCACCCAGCAAGTCCTGCCACAGCTGCCTCGCCCGCTACGATTCGGGCATCCCCATTGCTCCCCCGGGCAAGGCGCGCCATCAGCGGGCCAACAGGGTCATCGTTGATGGTCAGGAAATGATCGGCACCAAGCACCAGAATATCCCAGGCGATCAGCGATACCTCGCCGCAGGACAGCCCTGCCATAATACTTTCCCGTGTTACTGTGATGTTTACCGCCTGACCAGCGAGGGCACTACGGTAAAGGCAGTCGGCAGGCTCGGGTTCTACCACCACGAAACGCGGCCGACCAGCGCCGTAGCGGCGCCAGAGATCGATGCATACGGCGGCAGCGAGACCGCCGCAGCCGCCCTGAATGAACACATGGGTGGGTGGTCCCTGGTCCGACAGTTGATCCATTGCCTCGGTGCTCATCAGCGTGTATCCGGCCATAACCTGACGCGGAACCTCGGCGTAGCCAGGCCAGGAGGTGTCTGACACGATGAGCCAGTCGTTCAGTGCGGCATCTTCGGCGGCTTTCTTGACCGATTCGCCATAGTCGCCATCGACCCGCACGACCTGTGCTCCATACTGCTCGACTGCGGCCTGACGGCCCGTGCTGACGTCCTCGTGCATGTAAATGAGGCACTGGCAGCCGAATTTCTGCGCCCCCCAGGCCACCGAACGGCCATGATTGCCGTCCGTCGCTGTAACCACCGTGATCTTCTCAGCGCGGTCAGACAACCGGCCAGCCAGTAATGCGCCAACATCGCAAACCTCACCGTGACGTCGGGAAATTTCATCGGCTACCGCCTTGAGGACCGCATAGGAGCCGCCGAGTGCCTTGAAACTTCCGAGACCGAAACGCCGGCTCTCGTCCTTGTAGTAAATGGCATCGACCCCCGTCTGTTGTGCCAGTCCGGGCAAGGTTCTCAAGGGTGTGGTTTCATGTCCGGCCCAGCTGGAGATCGTCTCTCGGGCCTCGCGGCAAAGGGGTTCACCGATCAGTTCGTCGACCGCCGCGGGACAGGTGCTTTGGGACAGAGCCTTCGGGTTTGAACACGCGTTCGCAATTCTGGCATCCAGTTCACCCGCGAGTGTGTCCGGCACGGTGGACACGTCTGTCAGACCCTGCCCGGATCGGACACAAATAGCCCGTCCAGGAGACCGGTGAACCAGTGATGGATCAGCGGATCGTGCAAGGGTGCGAGCGTCTCCTGTTCCTCCCGGCTCTGAGCACCGGGATTGTCCCAGGGTGCCCAGTCTGAATCCTGCCAACGTCTGAGGACGCCGGGTGTTACTTCCGGGTGAAACTGCAAACCGTAAGCATAATCGCCATAGCGAAAAGCGTGGTTTGGGAACAGATCACCGCAGGCCAGCAGGGTCGCGTCGTGGGGTATTTCAAATCCACGGCTGTGGGCCTGAAAAACAAAAAAATCGTTTGGAATGAAAGATTCTTGCCCAGCAGCCGGCTGAATCGGATAGTAGCCGAACTCCTCCCAACCGTCTGCTCGCGGGAAGACCTGCGCACCCAGTACGTGCGCCAGGAGTTGTCCGCCTAGACAAATACCAAGCACTGGTATATTGCCTTTTAGGCATTGTTCAAGCCATCGTGCTTCATCAAAAAGATAGGGTGCTTCACTGATTGTGTCGATATTGGCACTTCCACCCGCGACCACTACACCGGCGAGGGAATCACAAGGTTCGGGTAGTGATTCCCCGTTGAATGGCTGGACCCACTGTATAGCAAATCCACGCGCTGCCAGATGGGTTGAAGCCCGGTCATCCCTGGGGTCGGGATGATGCTCGATGAAGATGACTCGTTTGTCCATACGGCCCCGGGGTAACAATCAGCCGGAGCCGGCGGGCAACTGATAGAGCATGCCAAATCCGGGTAGAGAATCTTTCACGCCTGCCAGACGCAGTGTGTGCCAGATCAGGGCATGGTTTGATGAAGTGACAGGTTTTCCGAGTTGCTGTTCGACCTGATCGACGATTTCGGCCAGCCGCAGGCTGGTACAGGACAGGAATACGGCGTCTACGTCATCGTGCCGGCCAATGTCCAGAACAGCAGACCGGATGCTGTCGGTACTGATACGCGCCGCCCGGTTGTCATCCTCTTCATTGAATGAACCGAAGACCGGAACTTCGAATCCGTGATCCACAATGTACTGCCGGACCATGCGGTTGATGTCATCACGGTATGGTGTCAGTACACCGATTCGGTTTTTGCCGAGGGCGCGAAAGGCGGCAAAAGCCGCTGTGATCGGGGTGGTTGGCAACGCCTCGGGTCGTCCGTCACGGAGCAGTTCGAACACCCGTTCTTCGCCGAGCACGATCGATGCGGACGTGCAGGCGTAGGCTACAACGTCCAGTGAAACTCCGGGCAGTATCAGAGCAGCGCGTTCTGAGATATGTTGTGCCATGGCTCGCAGTGTGTCGGGCGTAATCGTCGGGGAATTCGGTATCCGGGCTTCGTAGAGAGCCACGCCCGGCATGGTAACGACCTGGCGGAACTCGTGTTCTACAGTGTGGTCCGATGCCAGCACAATCAAGCCTATGCGGGCTCTACCCGCGATTCCATCGTCGACCTCAAACGGGATACCCGTTATGTTGACGAATCCTTCTGTGGTTTCATGTAGCGAAGTCATGCTCAGGCTCCAATGGTGTCCAGTGTCATGCCTGTCAGTTCAATCGGGGGTTTCCGGCCGGCCAGTTGGTCGGCGACTATCCTGGCGGAGCCGCAGGCCATCGTCCAGCCCATGTGGCCGTGGCCCGTATTGAGCCACAGATTATCAAACCGTGTGCCGGAGATCACGGGAAGACCGGTAGGTGTCATCGGGCGGAGGCCCGCCCAGTAGGCCGGCCGGCTGTAATCGGCTGCGTTCGGCAGAAGTTCTGCGGCATTACGCAGCATCACGGTGAAGTCTGCGGGTCGGTACAACGTGCGGTAATCACTGATCTCTGCGGTCGCAGTCAGACGCAGGCGATCACCCATCGGGCAATAGGCCAGCAGATTGTCCTCATCGACTCCACCGAGTCGCGGTCCCTGGTGTTCTTTGCCGCTCGCCAGGGTCACTGAATACCCCTTGACCGGGTAGATCGGCAGCCTGATGTCCAACCGGCGTACCAGTTCAGGACTGAAAACGCCAAGTGCCAGAACAAAAGCGTCGGCTTGGACGGCGCCGGAATCGGTCTCAGCAACTTGAAGGTGGGCACCGTCTGCTCGCAGACTGTGTACCGCTGTGTTCATGCGGAACTCGACCCCTTCAGTCTCGCATTTCTCTTTCAGTACGCGTGTAAAAATCTGTGCATCACCACTTTCATCACTCCGGCACCAGAGCCCGCCAGCGATACGGTGTCTGGCGTCGGCTAGACCCGGGTCCCGACCGACCACACCGTCCCGGTCGAGCACCTCGATATGCATCCCCTCGCCACGGAGAATCTCACACTTGCTACTGGCGCTAGCGAAGCTTTTCTCGGATCGGTAAAAGTACAGCAGTCCGCCGTCATTGCGATCATATTCCAGGGCCGTTTCGTTCCGGACTCGCTCCAGTTGAGACTGCGAGTATATGCACAGGCGAACCTTGCGCCGGGTATTGATGCTCGCCCGCTGGTCGTTGCACTGGCCGAGAAACGCCATCACCCAGCGCCACTGATCCATGTCCAGACGTGGCCGGTAACGGATTGCCTGGTCGTTTCGCCACAGCGACCGGAGCATCATAGCCGGTGCGCGGGACGATCCCCAGGCGTAGGCATGGCCCGGTGCGACGAGGCCGGCATTGGCTGCACTGGTGAAACTGGCCGCCTCGTCCTCCCGGTCTATGACCGTAACCCGGTGACCGTCCCGTATGAGTTCCCAGGCAGTCGCAACGCCGACGACGCCGGCACCGAGTACGGCGATGTGCACCTCTGTTACTCCTGAACGTTCAGTCGCAGGCCGCGATGACCGCAATCTCGACTGTGAAGTCGGGAGATGCCAGCCGGGCCTCAACACATGCTCTGGCGGGTGTATTGCCGGGTGAGACCCAGGCATCCCAGACCGCGTTCATCTCATTAAAGGTAGACATGTCGCTGATCCAGATTGTGGCAGAGAGCAGCTTTGAATTGTCTGTACCTGCTTCCGAGAGCAGACGGTCGATTGCTTCAAGGATGTTTTTCGTCTGGTCGGTGACAGATGCCCCGGGGGCATCTCTGGCGACCTGTCCAGCGGTATACACAGTGTTACCGTGAACAACGGTTTGACTCATTCTTTCGCCGGTATCAATTCTTCTAATCGTCATGTCTTTGGTTCTCCTGGTGTGTTGCTCTTGGATCGTTGTTACAGGCCCCATTTAACAAAGATGCCCGCGGAGCATTCTATACGCTTGGCTGCCCTTCAACATCCATAGCCGCCCGGCGGTATTCCATCCCGGGAACCGCTGACCCTCGCTAGTCCCACAGTAACCCGTACCGGGTCTGATTTCTGGGATAAACTTATTCTCTGAGCACCGCCCATCTTTGATCGCCGAGGGACGAGTTTTGGGATGCCGGAACAATATCTAAAACCTGAATCCGGAAGACTGCTTATGCTTCTGGGAAGACCCAAAGATGCTGAGTGATACGTTGAATTTTGACCCCGACAGGGCCGCGGCCTATCTGGAGCAGGGCCTGTGGAACAACGACACACTGAGTGGCTGGTTGAGCGGTCATGCTGCCCGGACACCGGATGCGCCGGCGCTCATCAGCTCAAGCAAAACACTGAGTTATGCTGAGCTCAAGAATGATGTCGATCGCCTTGCCTATGGATTGACCGGTCTCGGGCTCGTCAAGGGGGATGTGGTGGCAGTCCAGTTGCCCAATATCCCCGAGTTCCTCACGACTTATCTCGCCATTGCATCATTTGGCGGTCTAATGCAGACCATCCATATGCCGTATGGCCGCTCTGACATCGAATTTCTGCTGGGGCATTCCGGGGCTCGGGTGGTGATCAGCCTCGCAGCGTTCAAAGAGTTTCCCACTCAGGAGATCATGCTCGACTGCAGACGAAAGCTCTCCACACTGGAGCACGTAATCGTTCTGGGCCCAGAAGCCGGTAAAGGAGTAACCGGCTACACCACGCTTCTTCGCAGCGCAGGGCCTGCGATCACCGATCCGCCGGTTGGCGCAGACCCTTTTCTGCTGCTCTATACCTCGGGCACGACGTCGAACCCCAAAGGCGTACTGTTGACCTACCAGAACATGATGAGCAACAGCCGGCTCAGTGTAGAACGGTTCAAGGTTACCGGCGGGGACCGCATTCTTTCAGCAGCACCGTTCAGCCATCTGTATGGCCTGCATTGTTACCACATTACACTGTCCGCCGGTGCGGCAGCCGTGCTGCTGCCGGCCTTCGTGCCGGCCCAAATGGCTGAGTTGGTGGAAATGGTCCGTCCGACCGCTGCGTTTTTGGGTCCCGCCCACGCGGTGGCATTGCAGAAAGCAGGCCTGACCAGCAAACATGATTTCTCGTCCCTGCGCTTTACCGTCTTTTCGGGTGCTTACTGTCCACCCGACGTGTTGCGGGCTTACCATGCCGCTACTGGAAGCGGCGTGTGCCAGTTATGGGGGATGACCGAGCTTGCCGCCGGGGCCTACAGTTATCCCGAACAGAACATGGAAGTCGGCATTCACAGCGCCGGTCCCGTCGCGCCAGGGAACCAAATTCGAGTCGTCGACCAGGAGACCGGTGAACCGGTAGTCCATGGTACCGAAGGTGAACTGCAGGTACGCGGCAGTTCCGTATTTCCAGGATATCTGGACAATCCCGAAGCCAATGCTGAGGCCTTCGCTGATGATGGCTGGTTCAGAACAGGAGATCTGGCTGTCATCGATGTATCCGGTCATCTCAAGATAACCGGCCGCATCAAGGAGTTGATTAACCGGGGAGGGGTGAAATACAACCCCGTCGAAGTCGAAGAGATCCTGCAGGCCGACCCGCGGTTCGAGATGGTCGCCATTGCACCTGTTCCGGATCCGAGACTCGGAGAGCGGGCTTGTTGTTTTGCCCAGTTGAAGCAGGATGAGGTGATGGATCTGGAAGAGATCTGCGCTTTACTTCAAAGCCACGGAGTCTCCAAGAATAAATGGCCCGAGCGTCTGGAAATTGTCGAAGAAATGCCACTCACACCGACCCGCAAGGTGATGAAAGGTAAGCTGGCCGAGCGCCTGTTATGAGCGGTCTCTATTTTTCAACCGAAGGGCAACACTGGTGAAGCGTTTGGAATTGAGTCCGATGGGGCAGTCAGGATGATCTCAGAAGAGGAGTATAGGTTGGGTGGTCCGGGTCTGAGCCGAATCGCCTGCTACCCGTTGCTGTCAGAACTGTTTGATCTGCCATGATCGAATTCAAACCGTGCTTCAATTGCCGATGAGTAAGCATTCAGATCCAAAAGGTTACGCACGTTTCCAGGAGCTTCTGGCCCCTGCGGGAATCGTAATCAATGGTTCAAACGAATGGGATCCTCAGATTCACGACCAGCGGCTTTTTCGCCGGGTCATCCAACAGGGCACGCTGGGTTTGGGCGAGGCTTACATGGATGGCTGGTGGGATTGCGAGCGTCTGGACGAGCTGATGTCCCGCAGTCTGCGGGCCGGTCTTCTCGGTGCAGTTCGGAACAATCTGCGGTTTCTGCTGTTCTTTGGGTTCTCTAGACTGTTCAATCTACAAAGCAGAAAACGGGCCTTTATCGTGGGTGAAAAGCACTATGACATCGGAAACGACATTTTTGTCGCGATGCTCGACCCTTATATGAACTACAGCTGTGGTTACTGGGAAGAAGCGCAGGATTTGACCAAAGCGCAGGAGCACAAGATGGAGATGATCTGCCGTAAGCTCCAGTTGGAGCGCGGGATGCACGTGCTCGATGTCGGTTGTGGCTGGGGAGGTCTTTCGCAGTGGATGGCCGAGCGCCACGGTGTAAAGGTCACGGGCATTACCATCTCGAGCGAACAGGCCGACTTCGCGCGGCAGCGCTGCCGGGATCTTCCGGTGAGGATCGACCTGACCGATTACCGTAATCTTGAGGGCCGGTTCGACCGGATCGTGTCAGTGGGTATGTTTGAGCATGTCGGTCCAAAGAATTACCAGACGTATTTCAGGGTTCTGCGGTCAGTCCTGGAGGCGGACGGGATCTTCCTGTTACACACCATCGGTGCCGGGGAGGGAGGTTATGTTACGGACCGGTGGATCGAGAAGTACATCTTTCCCAATGGCGTACTGCCTCCGCCTCAGGCGATTGTCAACCCTTGTGAAGGGCTGTTCACGATCGAGGACTGGCACAACATTGGTGCCGACTACGACCCCACCCTAATGGCGTGGTTTCACAACTTCTCCGATGCATGGCCATCGCTGAAGGACCGTTACAGCGAGAGATTTAAGCGTATGTTTGACTACTACCTGCTTGCCTGTGCGGGGGCATTCCGTTCACGGGACAACCATCTCTGGCAGATCGTTTTGTCAGCACATGGTCTCGAAGGCGGGTACCGGGCCGAACGCTGGTCCAGGGAGTCTGGCTACGAATGACCTGTCACTTAACAGGAGAATCTGCGGGGTCGATGGGATCGATGGGAGTTTGAGGCGATAGCCCCATAGCGTCTTCGAACAGCATCGCCGCCGAGAGCAATGCATCTTCACAGAGCGGTGCTGCCGCGATCTGCAGGCCGACGGGGAGTCCGGCTTTGGTGAATCCGCACGGTACCGACACGGCGGGTGCGCCAATCACTGTGATCGCGTAGGCAATGGAACACCATTCAATATAGTTCGAGAACACATGGTCACCCAGGCGTTCGACATAACGCTGTTCCACGGGGTAGGGCGGTACCACGGTTGCCGGTGAGATCAGCAGGTCATAGTTTTCGAAAAAAGCCTGAGCACGGGCATAGATGGCGGCCCGCTCCGTCATGGCCCGCTTGATATCTGCAGTCTTGAGGTTAAGGCCTTTTTCGACGTTCCAGACGATTTCAGGTTTGAGAATGTCGCGCTGCTCGGCCAGGTTAGGGCCGTGCCGAACGGCGAAGCCCAGCGCCCGAAAGGTCTGGAACACGTGCTGCAGTCCGGAGAAATCCGGATGGGCCTCCTCGACGGTCACGCCTAGGTCTTCAAAGCGTCTCGCGGCCTGCGCGCAGATCTCCGCGATCTCCGGTTCGACCGGTGTGATTCCAAGATCGGGGGAAAAAGCGACCCGCCGGGGTGGTATCCGGGCCTCGGCAGCAGACTCATAGGACTCTATTGTGCGCGGCAGGGAAATCGGATCTTTGGGGTGGCGGCCGGCCATGACATCCAGCAGCATGGCCACGTCACCGACGTTGCGGGCCATAGGCCCTTCCACGGACAGTCGATAAAAGGCCATGTCCGAGGGGTTGGTGGGTATCGTTCCAATACTTGGCCGGAATCCGACCACCCCACAGAAACTTGCCGGGTTACGAAGGGACCCGCCGAGGTCCGAACCGCTTGCGATCCAGGCTGTACCAGTTGCCAGTGCAACGGCAGAGCCGCCTGATGAGCCGGCGCATGAAAGCGCCGTGTTCCAAGGGTTGCGTGTGACACCAAAAACGTCATTGAAGGTATTGGCGCCTGCACCGAATTCAGGGGTATTTGATTTGGCGTAAACGATCGCGCCGGCGGTTTCGAGCCTTTCGACCAGTAAATCGGACTCTTCAGGAACATGGTTCTCGTGGAGCATCGATCCCCAGGTGGTACGCACCCCGGCAACGGGCAGCAGATCCTTGATTGCGATTGGCAGACCTTTTAGTGGAGTTTCTGAGTAATCATGCCGGGCTGCGAAGTCGCGTGCCCGGTCAAAGCACAGCGTGGGCAGCGCATTGACCTTGTGATCGACCTGAGTAATTCGGCTCTCAAGCGCATCGAGCAGTTCTGAAGGTGCCACCGCACCCTGGGCAAGGCCCGCCCGGATCTGTCTGGCGGTCGAATGGATGAGTTCGTCAGCCATGGTCAGTTGATCTGAATCCTGATCGCTCCCAAAGGTCCGTAATCAGCCTCCAGGTTCTGACCCCGACTGGCGTCGTAGATGCTTGTCATCACGCCGGTGGTGACCACCTCTCCTGCCTTCAGCAATGTACCCTGGCTGTTGAGGTGATTGGCAAGCCAGGCAAGCACGCCGAACGGGCCTCCATCGACATTAGCCGCGTTGCCCTGTTGCACTATCTGGTCGCCGGCAGTCAGAGTAACCTCGGCACCATTAACGGATTCCACGCTCCAATCGGTTTCCGGTTCACCCAGAATCAGCTCCCGGTGGACACCGTTATCTGCAATCGCCGCCAGTGAACCCATGTGTGGCCACGTGCTGAAACGGCTCTCCACAACCTCGATTGAGGGCATGATCTCGACTGACAGTTCGGCAACCCGTTCGGCGGTCCAGGATTCACCTGCCAACAGATCATCTCCTACCCGCACCGCAATCTCGGGTTCGATCCCAACCATGTGGAAATCTTCCGAGTTAAGTACCAGAGGTGATTGATGAATTCCATACTCGAAACATCGACCGGAAAAACAGCTGTCGATACCGAGTAGTTCGCGGGCGGCCGAATTCGTGCAGCCGACCTTGTAACCAGCAGGTTGACCGAGCTTCGGGACCAGCAGTTCAACCAGCTTGTTCTGCACCGCATAAGCCTGAGCGAGGTCGGCGGGGGTGTGCTCGGGCAGCAGGGTATCAATCGGACTGCCTGGCCGGCGCGCATTAAGCAGCGAGACAGCGCAATTTCGAGGGTCATACATCCAAGGTTCTCAGTGGCTTGGGGGAAGGCAAAGTAGCTGACTTCGGAGCGTTACGCAAGCGTCCGTTTGTAAGTCATGGCCAGTGACCCGAGCCGCTGGTGGACTTGAGATGTCCGCGATATAGTCCGCTTTACGAGGCCAGGCAGAATACTGAAGACAGGCTCGAAGGGGAGTGGACGAGATGGGGAATACACGGGTCAGTTCGTGGAACGATTTTGATCCACTGAAGCACGCAATCGTGGGACGGGCGGATTTCACCTGTATTCCGCCGACGGAACCTGCCACCGAAGCCAAGATTCCAGAAGACAGTGACATGCGCGGCATGTGGGGTCCCCGTCCTCAGCACACTGTTGAGAAAGCCAACGCGCAACTCGATGCGCTCGCCAATCTGCTCGAATCGCGTGGTGTGCGGGTGGATCGCCCGGAACCGATCCAGTGGAACCAAGCTGTTAACACACCCGATTTTGTCACGGGTTCTTCGTTCGGCTGCATGCCGCCCCGGGATGTACTGTTGACAGTCGGCCGGGAGATCTTGTCAGCACCGATGTCCTTTCGCTGCCGCTTCTGGGAGTATCTGGCGTATCACCCGCTGATGCAGCGCTACTTTGATGAAGACCCGGGGTTTCGATGGGAGCAGGCGCCGCGTCCCCGCCTCACCGACCGGTCATACCAGGCGGGTTATTTCGATGAAATCACCATTGAGGAACGCCTGAGACGGACTGCAGCGCTCGATTTTGTCACCACCGAACACGAGCCGCTGTTCGATGCCGCGGATGTGCTTCGCATGGGTGTGGATCTGTTCTGTCAACACGGCCTGACGACCAATCGTCGTGGAATGGAGTGGCTGCAGCGACATTTTCCCGATCACCGCGTGCATGCTGTTAATTTCCCCGGGGATCCCTATCCCATTCATATCGATGCGACCTTCGTGCCCCTTAGACCCGGTCTGATCATGAACAACCCAAACCGCCGTCTGCCGGATGAGCAACGCAGAATATTCGAGGCCAACGACTGGCAGATCATCGATGCGGCTCAGCCGGCGCACGATACGCCGCCGCCTTTGTGTTATTCCAGTGTCTGGTTGTCGATGAACGTGCTGATCCTCGATCACCAGACCATTGTTGCGGAAGCAACTGAAGTACACCAACTCGAGCAGCTGGACAGCCTGGGTTTTGAGGTTCTGCCCCTGGAGTTCCGCGATGCCTATCCCTTTGGCGGTGGGTTGCACTGTGCCACCGGGGATGTGTTGCGGGAAGGGGGTTGCGAGGATTACTTTCCCAACCAGATCGCCGGGACGCAACTCAGGACTCTCTGAACCGGCACCGGCCCAGGGCCGTGTCCGGTTCGCGTGGCAGCGGGCCCCGCCAGCGCCCGGTGTCTGATCGGTCATGCGTCGGTTGGATTACCGCACGGTCTTCGTTCCTGAATCAGCAGTGAGACCGCACGGAAAGCAACAGCACCGAGCACTAGAATACCTCCGATGAGCGCCAGACGGGTCGGTGTTTCGCCGAAAACCATCCATACCCAGACCGGTCCCAGAGTGAATTCGATCAGGGTGATCAGCATGATCTCGGTACCGGGGACGTAACGTGATCCCAAGGTAAAAAAGTAGTGCACGGTGGTCACGATGATTGACCCCCAGACAAAGCAGATCCAGACATCCCGGGCGGAGACCTGCAGGTCGAAACCACTGCCGACCAGGCCAATCAAGCCGCCCAGGATGCCGCCCAGAACACTGGACGGAAGCATGTTCCTGTCCCTACCGATTCGTAGACATATGACAAAGGTCGAAAAGAAAAAAGCGCACAGCAGGGACAGCAAGCTGCCGAAGACGGCGCCTGATACCACACCGTCACCGACCATCAAAGCGATTCCTGACATGGCGATCAGGACCGCGATGACGGTAGATCGAGTGATCTTTTCCTTAAGAAACACCCTGGCTAGGACGGCTGTGATCAACGGCGCTGAACTGATCGTAAACAGCGCGTTGGCGACGGTCGTATGGGTCATGGCCACGATGAACAAGGGGTTTGCCAGACCCATGGACACAGCAGCACCCACGCCAGCCCAGCCCACGTTGAGGAAAAGACCGGGCAGTCTAGTTCGGTACTGACAGGCCAGAACCAGCAGGAGGGCGGGAACAAAAAACAGCTGGCGGTACAGAACGATCTGCCATTCGTTTGCCGATTCAATACTGCGGATGATCAGGCCGTTGACCGAGATCAGCAGGGTACTGCCGATGATCATCGGTATGGCCCAGCGCTGTGCAGGGCTGGCCAGCGGTGTTGAGTCCCCTGTCTTCACTGGATTCATAAGCGGAATACTGCGGTTGCTGGGTAAGTCAGCGGCAGTGGTTGGCTGCTCCGTTGACAGGTCGTTCCGGGCAGCATGGGACGATTTGGAGTCCCGTCAGAAATACGGGCCTGGAATCTGAGAGTGACGTCATCTTGTCCTTTAGGCTTTCGGCCAGCTAACTGGTTCTCCGCAGTTTTAGGCGGTGAATCGGGTTCAGAAGTGGCCTGAGTTGAAATCGTTGATGGCCTGTTCGATTTCCTGACGGGTGTTCATCACAAATGGCCCATATCGGGCAACGGGCTCATTCAATGGTCGCGCTGCGACCAGCAAAAAACGGGCAACGTTGTCACCGGCGCTCACCTCGACAGTCCGCCCCTGGTCCAGAACTGCAAGTTGTCCGGTACTGATCTGCCGTTCCCTAGAGTCCGTATCCCGGATGACAACCGGACCGTTGATGACAAAAACAAACGCAGCGTGCGCAGCCGGCAGGGTCTCGCTAAACCGCTGTCCCGGTGGTACCTCAGCGTCAAGGTACAGAGGATCGGTGTTGATGCCCTGCACCCGCCCCTGTGTGCCCTCCCGGGTTAAGCCTGCGATGACCCTGATGCGGGTGCCGTCGACGCGGGTTTCCACCGGGATGTCTTTGGCCGGATGCTCGTGATACCTCGGGCGGCACATCTTTTCCCGGCCGGGCAGGTTGACCCACAGCTGAAAGCCGGCGAGTCGGCCGTGCTCCTGTTCAGGCATTTCGGAATGGACGATGCCCCGGCCTGCCGTCATCCATTGGATGCCGCCGCTCTCGATGACTCCGCTGTGCCCGGCACTGTCTTCGTGTCTTACGGTGCCGGCGAGGAGATAAGTTACGGTTTCAAACCCGCGGTGCGGATGGGACGGAAAGCCTGCGATGTAATCGTCCGGGTTGTCTGATTCAAAAAAATCCAGCAGCAGGAAAGGATCGAGTTGATCCAGCTCCTGTGAGCCGATATAACGTCGTAGGCGTACACCGGCACCATCCGAGGTGGCCTGCCCGCTGGTGACCGCAAAGACGCGACGCCGATCCGAGTCTCCACCTACTCTCTCTGTTTCATGAGACATCTTAGTCTGGGTTTTGGCTGATCTATTGAATACAAACGGAATTGGCGGTGATCTCGGGATGCAGCGATGCCTTGGAAGCCCGCGCCTCGCAACCCGTGGCGCGGTTATAAGGGGAGCCGTAAAGATTCACAAGCCAGAAAATCCTATTTCGCAATGAGACAGGATTGGTTAACCTCCGTCTCTCCAAAGTCCGGATGGCGGGTGATAAAGCTCTCCCGGTCTTGTCCCGGATTTTGTTTGCAGTGGCATGGGAGTGTAACGTGTTGAGTTCCGAAAAGGTTTGCTGTCCGAATTATCTCCTGCAGAAGGTGAGAAACCTCAAGCCCGTGAAGACAGCAGTGGTCGGCACGGGTGCGCCGGTGGTGCTTGAGAGTGTCCGGGATGCGGTCGAAGCCGGCATCATCGAGCCGGTTCTGATCGGTGATCCGGATGTCATATGGGCCTACGGTGAACAAATCAGCTGGAGCCTTAATGGCTGTGAAATCATTCCGGCCGCTGACGAGGCGGCTGCTGGCACGGCCGGTGCGCAACTTGCCCGTAGTGGTGAGGTCGAAATGGTACTCAAAGGCCACATCCATACCGACGCGTTCATGCGTCCGTTGATCAGCCGCAAAACCGGTCCCGGAAGCCGCCGCCGCCTGTCCCACGTGTTCCATATGACGGTAGCGGACAGTGATTCGGTTCTGTTGCTGACCGATTGCGCAGTGAATGTCGCCCCTGATGTTAAAGCACGGGCTTCCATCATCCAAAATGCAGTGGAATTAGCCCATGACCTCGGCAATCCCAGGCCAAAAGTCGCCCTCTTGGCAGCATCCGAGGAAATTAGTCAGGCGATGCCCGTCACCCTTGAGTGCCGGGAGATCATGACCATGTGTGCAGACCTGGATTTGGAAGCTGACATCCATGGGCCGCTCGCCTTTGACAACATCGTGTCACCCGAAGCTGCTCGCTTGAAAGGAATCAGCAGCCCCGTTGCTGGTTGCGCTGACATTGTTCTGGTCCCGACCATTGAGGCGGGGAATGCACTTTTCAAGATGATGGTCTATTTTCTGGGTGCCTGCGCTGCCGGCATTGTGCTCGGTGCCAGTGTGCCTATTCTGCTCACCAGCCGCGCCGATCCTGCAGCGGCACGACTGGCCAGCACCGCCATCGGTGCGATCGTGGCGAGGACCGGTGAACACAAGACCTAGCGGTTGCGATAGCTTTGCCGCGATCAGTTTTGTTTGGACTGACTGTCGAGCAGGTTGTATTCCGGAATCGTCAGTGATGACGTGTTCCAGTTTTTCGATGCGAATGCCCAGAATTCGTCGGTGGTCTGAAGCGTCCATTCCGGTGTAGGCTGGCTGAGAAATTCCCAGGCTGCCAAAAGTGAAGGCAGTGGCTCGTCGGCAGAGACGGGACGGTCTTTGTCCTGTTTGCTGAGTTTTCTGCCCTGATCATCCAGCACGATCGGCAGGTGTCCATAGGCGGGCCGTTCGTACCCCAGCAGAGTCTGAAGGTGAATCTGGCGTGGCGTTGAGTAGAGCAGGTCTGCACCCCGAACCACATGCGTGATGCTATCCAGATGGTCATCCACCACGACGGCAAGTTGATAGGCGGCAAAACCGTCAGAACGATGTATGACATAGTCGCCGACATCAAACGCGAGGTTCTGGTCCACGGGACCGGCAAACCGATCACTGAACGTGATCCTGGCCTGGTCGGTTATCAGTCTTATCGACAGGCTCCTGTCACCCGGTGGCGGCACTCTTCTGCAGGTTCCGGGATAGATCGGACCCTGTGGACCGGTTCTGCTGGACAAGAGGATGTCCTTGCGGCTGCAGTTGCAGTAAAACGCTAGACCGTCCGCTACCAGTTGGCCGACAATGTCCGAATAGATGGATTTGCGCCGTGTCTGGTAGACAGGTTCGCCGTGCCAACTGAATCCAAATCCCTCGAGCTGGCGCAGAATGGCTTCAGCCGTGCCCGAAACTGTCCTCGTTTCGTCGATGTCGTCGATCCGGACCCGCCAGATACCACCGTGATACAGTGCATCTGCGTAGCTCCCTACCGCGGCCACCAGGGAACCGAAATGCAGCAGGCCAGTCGGAGAGGGCGCGAAGCGACCGGCGTAAGGGACGTCCTCAGAAGGGACCGCAGTCTCAGCCACGTGGTTTCAATCGATCTGCTCCTGCCACCACGATTGCTTTTCCAAAGCACGGCGCAAGGGGGTATCTACCCGGCTTGGCGCCATCCGGATGTAACGGTGGGCTTCTGACAGGGATTCGTCTTCCAGTTTCTTTAGATGAGCGACTGCCGCGGGGACGGAAAATGGCTCGCCCGTGGCCGTTTCAAAATTTCGCTCCCCATCGGTCCAGACGGCACCGTCAAAAACAGAGTGCTCTAACCAGTCCCGGACGGCATCGAGCGTTGTGTCGGAGCGAGACCGCTGGTTGCCTGTCTGTGCATCCAGATAACCGATTTTGCTGATCGCGGCGCGTTCTCTTGCAGCCAGATCAGAAATCGCAAGTGTCAATGAATCACGCCGGCTGCGAATCACGCAGGTAGGACAGTCTTGTCCGTCGACGTGATCAATGACCAGGGCCAGGGCTTGTTTGCGTTTGGCTGAAATCAGGGAAAACTCTAGAGGCAGAATAGGCCCTGAGTAAAGATCCCACTCGCCCGTTACCCACGGTCCCAAATCATCCAAGTCCCAGATCAGGGAACCATATCCGATGACAGCGTACTGAGGCATATTGATAAGGTCGCGATCATGTTCGCACGGCGTTCTCCCAATGATACGCCAGAGACCAACCGGGGTCCTGAACCGATACGGCCTCCATAACCCTTACGGGACCCGTCGTGTCCCTATTCACGGGTCGTTGACCTGGGGGCGATACAATAGGGCGAATTAATGAGAACAACGCCATGCATAATGTATTTTCAATCCATTTCGCCGATCTGCCGGATGAACTGCCGCTTTTCCCGCTGACCGGCGCGGTACTTCTGCCGAACGGCCAACTGCCTCTGAATATATTCGAGCCACGCTATCTCAATATGGTGCTCGACTCACTGGCCAGTTCGAGGTTGATCGGTATGATACAGCCCCTGCCAGACGCAAATAGTGATCCTCCGGATATACACGTGACCGGCTGTGCCGGACGTGTTGTCAGTTTCAATGAAACCCGTGACAACCGATTACTGATCGTTCTCGGCGGTGTCTGTCGGTTCGACATTATCAAAGAGCTGGATGTCCGGCGCGGGTATCGCCGGTCGGTGGTGAACTGGGACCGCTTTTCACATGATCTGGATCAGGAAACTGAAACGGATCTGGAGAAGGAGAGCCTACTGGATTCGGTCAGGCGCTACCTTGAACAACGCAATCTCGGTGTAGAGTGGGAGACCCTCAAGAACCTCGAAATTCCCGAACTGGTCGACACCCTGGGCTGCAGCCTGCCTTTCTCGCCGCGTGAGAAACAAGGTTTAGTGGAGGCGTTGATCCTCGGTGACCGTTATGAGTTGGTCAGTGCCTTGTGTGATTTTGGAACGACCTCAGCGACGGGCACAGATTCAAGGCCTCACTGAGGCGGTTCCATCATCTTCGTTGTGCAATCTGTATTCTGTCGTTCCTGATGTCTACAGAGTAGGTCTCAAGGTCAATTTCCGCGGGCTCATCGAGCGCCCGGCCGTCCCGTAGACAGAAACGACTGCCGTGTAGCGGACAACGGATGGTTTCTCCGTCGAGGGCACCGAGGGACAAAGAGGCATCTTCATGGGTACAGGTGTCCGCCACCGCAAAGTACTGTCCTTCGACATTGGCCACCAGAATTCGCGTAGAGAAGGCTGTGATTCGCCGCATTGTGCCTGGCGGCAGACCGGCACGTTCCCCTGCGTCATGCCAGATCGTGTCGTCCATGGATACCCTGATCGCTTCCGGGTTCAATCGGTATGTAAGGGTCCGGGCCGAAGACCCGTCTCGGCGGCCAGATTCTGGGGCTCTGAGTCCGGCCGGTACCAGCCCAGTGTTTCATGCAGCCTGACAACATCGCCGATGATCAGCAGTGTTGGGGGCTCAATGTTTTCACCGGCCACCCGGGACGGCAGGCTGCCCAGCGTCCCGGTGATGACTTTCTGGTTGCGAGTGGTTCCCTGCTGGATTAGCGCAGCCGGTCTGTCAGCACTCGAGCCATGTTCGACCAGGGCCCGACAGACCGACTCGAGACCGGTGAGGCTCATGTAGACAACAACAGTCTGTCTGGGTCGGGAAAGCATGTGCCAGTCAAGGTCTATGACGTCGTTCTTGAGATGGCCTGTCACGAACGTGCATGACTGCGCATAGTCCCGATGGGTCAGCGGGATACCGGTGTAGGACGCACAACCCGAAGCAGCGGTAATTCCGGGAATCACCTGGAATGGAATGTTTTCTCTAACCAGATCTTCAATCTCCTCACCACCCCGGCCGAAGATGAAAGGATCACCTCCTTTGAGGCGCAGCACCCGTTGGCCTTGTTTTGCCAGGTCGACGAGCAAGCGGTTGATGTCCTGTTGCGGTACCCGGTGATTGGCCCGGGCTTTGCCCACATAGATACGTTCAGCGTCTCTCCGGACGAGATCAACGATCTCCGGCGTCACCAGCCGGTCGTACAGAACGACATCAGCCTGCTGCATGAGGCGCAAGGCGCGAAACGTTAGAAGATCAGGGTCGCCTGGACCGGCTCCAACCAGATAGACCTCTCCCTGCCGGAGGTCGTTGCCCTGTGGGTTTTCAAGCAGTGCAGCGAGCGCCTTGCGGGCTTCTTTATCCCTGCCCGCAAAGACCAGTTCAGCAACGGGTCCCTGAAGAACCTGCTCCCAGAATGCCCGCCGTACAACCGGCGATTCATAAGCGGATCTTGCACTGGTCCGAAAAGCGTTTGCGAGTCTGGCGAGGCGGCCATAAGCGCCTGGGATCATCGTTTCGAGCCGGCTCTTCAGGAGCCGGGAGAGGATCGGTGCAGCACCGCCGGTACCCACCGCAATGAGTACCGGAGAGCGGTCGACAATAGAGGGTACGATGAAACTGCATAACTCGGGCTGATCAACCACGTTGACAGGGACACCCTTACGGGCAGCAGTGGTAGAAACCTGTCGATTGATTTCCTGATCGTCAGTTGCGGCAATCACAATCCGCATCCCTTCAACCTGTTCCGGTACAAACTTTTCTTCAATCAGCGTCAGTGCCTTTGCCGTTGCCAGTTCCCGAATTCCGTTGTTGGCTACTTCTGCGACCACAGTGATCCTGGCGCCGGTCTTCAAAAGCGTCCCAATTTTCCGATAAGCGACGTCCCCACCGCCGATCACCAGACAGGGTTTGTCTCGAAGGTGCAGAAAAACAGGCAAATAGTCCATCAGAGCTCCTGTGCATCCACTACGAGGGCAGTGCTTCCGGATCAAAGCCGGCTCTTTTAAACAGGGCCTTCGCTTTACCGGCATCTTTGTCCGTACCTCTTCCCTGCTGATACATCTGGGCGAGTGCCACCATCGCGCCTTCAAGACCAAGGTCTGCGGCCTGCTCGAAGCACGCCAGCGCCTTACCTTCATCCTGCACCGTACAGTCACCATCTAGGTACATTTGTCCCAGCCCGTGCAGTGCCAGCCCGTAACCCTGGTCGGCTGCGCTCGACATCCAATGGTATGCAAGCTGTTCATTTCGGACCTGCCCCAGTCCGATCTGGCACATGATCCCCAGCCGGTACTGGGCCGACGCGTCCCCTGCTTCTGCGTAGGGTTTCAACAGTGACCAAGCCTGGCTGAACTGCTTGGCTTCAAAGGCAGCGATACCGCTACCGAGAGAGATTTGAAATTCATCCCGCATTGGACTGAATATAAGTTGGGTTTTCGCCTTTTTCACTACCTATTTGGGTATGGAGAGTAGAACGAAGCGGATTTAGACTGTTGCGTTGGACAACTTGCTTTCTAGAACACAGCAATGACAGAGGCTTCAGTCGGACACGAAATGCGATCCTATTTGCAGCGAATCGCGACAGGTCCTGAACTCAGCAAGGATCTGACTGAAGATGAGACACACCTGGCAGTATCCGCAATTCTGTCCGGTACCGTGGACGAGGTGCAGACGGCCGTCTTCCTGATTGCAATGCGGATGAAACGGGAGACCGACGCAGAGAACAGGGGTGGGCTTCGTGCGCTGCTGGATCATTCGAATCAGATCACGGCTGGTGTAAATGACGTCGTACACATCGCAGATCCTTATGACGGCTTCACCCGTGGGTTGCCTGCGGCGCCATTTCTGCCACCAATTCTGGCCGCTTGTGGTTCCCCGGTGGTAAGCAGTGGTGCGGAGTCTGTGGGGCCCAAATACGGGGCTACCCATCGGCAGGTGCTCAGAGCGGCTGGCTTCAAAGTGGATCTTTCGCCAGAATCGGCTGCCCGGCAGATCGAGGATCCCCTCTGCGGATGGGCTTACGTGGATCAGCGTCACACCTGCCCGGCCCTCCACGAGCTGGTAGAACTGCGTACCAAAATTGTCAAACGGCCCCTGTTGACCACGCTGGAGGTGTTACTGGCACCTGTGCTGGGAAAGAATGCCACCCATCTTGTGACCGGCTATGTCCACAAGCCGTATCCCCCGGTCTATAGCATGCTTGCCCGGCAGGCCGGCTATACGTCCGCGGCGATCATACGAGGAGTCGAGGGAGGTGTGATCGCGTCCCTCAACCAGGCTTCGCGGCTGGTGCGTTTCTGCAACGCCGGTGAAGATGAAGCGCTACGCCTTGATCCTTCGGAGATTGATCTTGAATCACCCAGTCGGGCCGTACCGCTTCCGAACGATCTGCCGGGGGCAGAAGCGAATGGAGAGGACACCGGACCTCGATTCGATGCCCGAGCCTCGGCGCTCGCCGCAGCCGCCGCCGGTCGGGAGGCTCTTCACGGTCGACCTGGGCCAATGTATGACAGTCTGGTGTACGGTGGGGCAGTCATTCTCTGCCATCTGGGTCAGGTTTCTTCGCTGCAGGAAGGCGCGGCGGCGTCCAGGCAGGCACTGGAGGGGGGTGAGGCTCTGCGTCGGCTGGATGCTGCTCAATAGTAAATGGGTGCGGGTATTCAGGTATCAGTCTAATTATATCAATCTGATACTTGAAATAAGATATACTTATTTATCCGGACCACCGCAGAGTCGCACGATGAAGTGCTTTGCCGAGGACCGTCAGTGCAAATCACGATCCGCCAGTTACAGGTTTTCGAAGCTGTGGCCCGGCACGCAAGTTACACCCGTGCTGCGGAGGGGATGCATTTGACACAGCCGGCTGTGTCTATGCAAATCAAGCAGCTTGAGGGGTCTGTGGGCTTGCCTCTTTTTGAGCAGATTGGTAAGCGCATTTTCCTGACACAAGCGGGTGAAGTGATGCTGCGGCATGCCCGCACTATCATCAGGCACCTGGCCACTGCAAGGGAGGAGATGGATGATTTGAAAGGGGTCGATTCCGGGCGCCTGAGAATTGCCGTCGCCTCCACTGTCAACTATTTTGCTACCCGCCTTCTGGCGAGATTCGCCCGTCAGCATCCGGCAGTGAAAATTACGTTGGATGTGACTAATCGTGAGACATTGCTGCAGAATTTGGAGCACAATCTACCGGATGTGGTGTTGATGGGGGCGCCTCCTAAGGGCCTGGACCTTCAGGCAGATGCCTTCATGGACAATCCCCTGATCATGATTGCACCACCCGACCACCGCTTTGCAAGGCGGCGAGTGATTTCTTTGGGTAATCTCGATAAAGAGACATTCGTGGTCCGGGAGTCAGGATCGGGCACCCGAATAGCAATGGAACGATTTTTCGGCCGCAAGAACTTTGAACCTTACGCAACCATCGAGATGACTGACAATGAAGCGATCAAACAAAGTGTAGAAGCCGGACTGGGCCTGGCCATCGTGTCGATCCATACGGTCGAGCTGGAGCTTGCAGCCAAACGCTTGATCAAGCTCAATGTCAAGGGAATGCCCATTATGCGGCGCTGGTACGTCGGGCACCGGCGGGGCAAGCGCCTGTCACCGACAGCCCAGGCCTTCAGGCAGTTTGTCATTGACGAAGGGGCTCGGCAAGGCATCAGCTGAACCGTTCACTGACATTCGAACGTTACCCTAGCGGTTGGGCCCACCTTACCTGAAAAGTATCGTCTCACATGGCTGACAGAAGGCTTCAAGTTTTCACCATGGTTGCGGAGTTGTTGAGTTTTACCAAGGCAGCGGAGGCGCTGCACATGACGCAGCCGGCAGTGACGTTTCAGATCCGGCAGCTGGAGGAGTATTTCAATACACGTTTGTTTGATCGGACCCACAACCGCATCACTCTAACTGCGGCCGGGAAGCTGGTGAAGTCTTACGGCGACAGGATCATTTCTGAGTATCGTGAGATGGATAACGAAATTCGGAAACTGACCGGTGACGTATTAGGCC
>CAJXBY010000005.1 GCA_913051905.1 uncultured Gammaproteobacteria bacterium
TGCTGCTCGGCACTGTCTGCGTTGCGATGTTCCTTGGCCTGCCTGTAGCTTTTGCCTTTTTTGCAGCCAACGTGCTTGGGACGCTGCTCTTCATCAACGGCGACATTGGTTTGGTGCTGATGCCGTTGGAGTTTCACAACGCGATCAAGTTTACTCTGGCCCCGATTGCCCTGTTTCTGTTGATGGGTGAGATACTCCTACAGAGCGGTGTGGCCTTCAAAGCGATCGGCGCAATAGACCGGCTTATCGCGCGGGTGCCGGGGCGCCTCGCCGTTGTCTCTATTGCCGGCGGAACGGTGTTCTCCTCACTGTCAGGTTCGACGATTGCTAATACCGCAATTCTGGGTTCGGTCCTGCTGCCGGATATGATGAAACGGGGTTACCAGCCGGCCATGGCGATGGGACCGATCATGGCGGTGGGCGGTATCGCCATGCTCATACCGCCGTCAGCGCTGGCTGTTCTGCTGGCAAGCCTGGCCGAGCAGTCGGTCGCTCAGTTGCTGGTTGCCGGAATTGTGCCCGGGATACTGATGGCCGTACTGTTTTTTGGCTACGTCATCGGCCGCTGCGCGATCAATCCTGCACTCGCGCCGGCCTACCAAACCGAGACCGATATCTTCGATCGGGCAGTGACCGTCTCACTGAACTTTGGGGACCGCGCGGGGCCGACCTGGGCCTATAACGGGCGCTACCGCCGGTTGATTAACCGGGTCCTACCGTCGGTGCTCTACGTATTGCCATTGTTTGTGATTTTCGTGGTCGTTGTCGGGAGCATTTTCTTTAAAGTGGCCTCACCGACGGAGGCGGCTGCACTGGGCTGCTTGGCGTCGCTTGGTGTCTGCTATGTCTTTCGTGTGTTCAGAAGCACCATACGGGTGTCAGGTATAGAAGGCGCTGATTTTGACCGGCGGGCCATCGCAAAAGCACTGCTCGAAACAGCCAAGATCAACACGATGATCCTCTTCATCATCGCAGGCTCGCTGGTTTTCAGTCAGGCGCTGTCAAATTCCGGCGCTACAGATGGGCTATTGCGTTTCATTGGAGCAATGGAGCTGACGCCCTTGACCGTTGTGATCATGATGATGCTGGTGCTGTTGTTTCTGGGTGCATTCATGGATCAGGTCAGCATGTTGCTCCTGACTTTGCCGTTTTTCCTGTTGAGCTCGCAGTCCCTGCAGATCGTTTTCAACATCGACGTGATCTGGCTGATGGTTCTGATGCTGATCACCATGGAGATCAGCCTGCTGACGCCACCGTTCGGCCTGCTGCTCTATGTCATGAAAGGCGTTGCACCGTTCGATGTGACGCTCGGGCAGGTTGTCAGGGCCGCGCTACCATTTATCCTGATCGAGCTCATTGTTCTTGTTCTGCTGATCTTTGTTCCGGAGGTCGCAACCTGGCTGCCCAGGCTGCTTGAGTAGGGCAGCAGGCCGTCGGGGTGACTATTTTCCGGATCCGTTTCGGGGATAGGATCCGTGGTGTCTCGCCTGTCAGCAGGTCCGGCCGCAGTCCACCGCCAGGGTCTGTCCGGTAATGGCCGGGCTGCAGGCAAGAAACAGCATCGTCTGGGCGATCTCTTCGGGTTCGACCATGCGTTTGAGCAGGCAGTTCTCAATAGTCTGGTTTTTTCTCGAATCTGGCCAGGGTTCGGTCCATGGTGTACGCACCAGACCCGGAGCGACCGCATTGACCCGCACATCCGGTGCCAGGGCATGGGCCAGGGACCGGGTCAGGTTGATCAACGCGCCCTTGCTCGCCCCGTAGGCAATGCTGCTACCGGGGATGCCAAGGCCCGCTACCGATGCAGTACTGACGATCGCTCCCTCGCTGGCCTTGAGATACTCTGCCGCAGCCCGAGCGCAGCGAAACGCGCCGATCAGGTTGGTCTGCAGAATTTTCGACCAGAAGTCTTCGGTCATGGCGTCAAGGTTATCGTAGGCAATCGGCTCACGGGTATTAGAAGTGCCGGCGTTGTTGATGAGCACATCCAGCCGGCCGAGTTGTTCGGCTGCCTGCTGTACCATGGCCTCGCCCTGGGCGGGATCTGAGACATCGCCGGGAGCCGCGATCACTTCTAGGCCGTTGCCGGTGAGCCGTTCGATCACCTCGCCCGCGGCGGGGTCATCGGAAAGATGATTGACGGCAACCGACGCGCCGTTAGAAGCGAAGAGTTCAGCTGCCGCGAGCCCGATTCCTGAGACGCCTCCGGTGACGAGAACCGCTTTCCCTTTGAGATCTGCCGAAATCATGCATTGTGCTCCTTAGATCATTGCGATAGACAAGTATAGCGGGGCGTCCTCTTCATGCCTCAAGTTCGCCTGCGGACTCAGTCTCCATCTAAGGCCTGACCTGGATTCAATCAGGTGCAACCAGCCGCCGTTTGTTGTCTCGGGAACGGGCGATACCGGGTTCGTCCAGACCGGTCCGGTCCCACAGCTGGCAGGTGACCTGTTTGTGCTTGCGGTCAAGTCCTTCACAGTAGTTGGTGTATTCACACACCCTGACCGTGCTGCCCCGTCCCGCTCTGACCTTGTTGAACCAATCGGGGTCAGCCAGAGACTGCCGTGCCATGCCGATCACATCTGCGTGTCCGGAGCCGAGTAACGCCTCGGCCTGCTTGAATCCGTGTATGCCGCCGGTGACCACCAGCGGGGTCTCAAGACCGCTATCCCGAATCGCCTTGCGTACCTCGGCTGCGGGTTGAACGTTGCGGCCAAACGGCCCGAACTCATCCGAGATATAACCTGGAATACATTCGTATCCGCTGGGGCCGGTATAGGGGTATGCCGCTTCACCGACGCGGGGTTGCCGGGCATCGTCAAACTTCCCTCCGCGGGAGACCGAAATGAAGTCCATGCCGGCGGCGGCGAATTCCTGACCAAAAACCATGCTGTCGGCCACTGTCGACCCGGCGTTAATGCAGTCCTCGGTGAGGTAGCGACAGCCGACCACAAAATCTGTACCCACTGCCTGGCGGACAGCCTTGTAGACTTTGAGCGGCAGTCGCAGACGCTGTTGCCGGTGACCGCCGTAGCCGTCTTCGCGGGTATTGGTGGCAGAAAGGAATGACGCCATGGTGTAAGCGTGGGCGTAATGAAGTTCAATGCCGTCGAAGCCTGCCTGCTGTACGCGTACCGCCGCTTGTGAGAACAATTCGGGAAGTACTTCTGGCAGTTCAGCAATCTGTGGCAGGTGGGTGTCCGTAACCCGTTCCCGGTATCCCATTCTCAGTGACTCGAGTTCCCGGGGGGCGAGTATCGAGCCGAGTTCGTCCGCCGGCAGTCTGGCCAGAGTGTCACGTACTTCCTGTTCGGTCCAATTCCCCGCCTTTAGCGCGTCGCGGTGCCGGTCAGTAATCTGCAGATAGCGTTGAAAGAACTTTTCCGGGTCTGGTCGCCGGCGAACGGGCAGAAAGTCGATCAACTGCATGAAGAGGCGGGTCCGACCGCCGCTGGCACCGCGGACCGTCGTCACCAGTTCTTTGAGCCCTGGAATAAAACGGTCGTGACTGACTCGCAACAGCGGGCCGGAGGCAATGTCCCGGATTCCAGTCGCTTCCACCACAAGTGCCGCGGGACAGCCGCGCGCAAAACGCGCGTACCAGTCCAGGTTGTCGGGTGTGACGAAGCCGCTTTCGGTCGCTCGCCAGGGCACCATGGCGGGCACCCAGGTCCTGGATTCCAGTTGCAGCGCTTGGTGGGAGAGCGGTGAAAACAGCATTGACCGTGCAGCCTCGACGGTCGAGGGCCAGGCGCCGGGTTCGGCCTTGTAACGGATACGTTGAAGCGGTTTCCACATGGTCAGGGGATCGGCTGGATGGCCTAATACGCATTTACTATATACACAAAATGTTTATAATTAAAGTATCTATGTAGTCTCATCTTCGGTGAAATCAGGATTCTGATGAATTCTCCGCTCAACGTGGTCTGCCTAGGTGGAGGACCGGCCGGTCTATATTTCGCCCTGCTGATGAAAAAGGGTGATCCCAGGCGGCAGGTGGGCGTCTACGAGCGCAATGCGGCCAACGACACCTTTGGTTGGGGGGTCGTGTTTTCCGATCAGACACTGGAGCACTTCAGCGAAGCGGACCCCAGGTCCGGACAGGCCATTCTCCGTTCGTTCGCGCACTGGGATGACATCGACGTCTGTTTCAGGCGCCGAACGATCCGCTCCAGCGGCCATGGGTTCTGTGGCATTTCAAGGCTTCGCCTGCTCCAGATTCTGCAGAACCGGTGTCTTGAGCTCGGTGTTGAACTGAATATGGAACACGAGATTCGTACGGTCACGGATTTTCCGGATGCCGATCTCATCGTCGCGGCGGACGGTGTGAACAGCAGCGTACGCGACACTTTTTCAAGTCATTTCAGACCGCACATCGATGAACGGAACAACCGTTTCATCTGGCTTGGCACGCCGCGCCTCTTCCCGGCGTTTACATTCATATTTGTCGAGACCCAGTGGGGCTGGTTCCAGGCACACGCTTACCGGTTTGACGACCGCACCTCGACCTTCATTGTTGAGACAACTGACGAGGCCTGGCGCGGGGCGGGTCTGGACCGGATGAGTGAAACCGACGGCCTCGACTTTATTCAAACCCTTTTTGCCGACTCGCTGCAGGGCCAGCCTCTGATGTCCAATGCAGCACATCTGCAGGGTACGGACGCCTGGATCAGGTTCAGGCGTGTGTCGAATCAGACCTGGGTCAAGGACAATATTGTTCTCATGGGTGATGCGGCCCACACGGCCCACTTCTCCATTGGCTCCGGCACTAAGCTAGCCATGGAGGACGCCATTTCGTTGAGCCGGCTGTTCACCGAATCGCACGGCGAGTCGATCACTGGGATTCTCGGCCGATACGAGGCCGAGAGAAAGATCGAAGTGCTGAAGATACAATCCTCCGCGCGTAACTCGACCGAGTGGTTTGAAAATGTTGAGCGCTATTCCAGGCTGGCGCCTGAACAGTTTGCCTATTCGTTGCTGACCCGCAGCCAGCGGGTCAGTCATGAAGGCCTGCGTAGTCGCGACCGCGCGTATCTTGATTCCGTCGAAAGATGGTTTGCCACAGGTGCCGGCTGTAGTGAGACGTCAGTGCCAACCCCGCCCATGTTTACGCCCTTCAAGCTTCGAGGCATGACACTGGCAAACCGCATCGTGGTGTCGCCGATGGCCATGTACTCGGCAGAGGACGGTCTGCCGGGTGACTTTCACTTGGTGCATCTTGGGACACGGGCACTGGGCGGTGCGGGCCTGGTTTTCACCGAGATGGTGGTCGTTTCGGCCGAAGGGCGGATTACCCCCGGTTGTGCGGGTCTCTGGACAGATTCTCAGGCCGCGGCCTGGCAAAGGGTGGTGGGCTTTGTACACCAGAACTCGGAGGCGAGAATCTGTCTGCAACTCGGTCACTCAGGGCCTAAGGGCTCGACACGTAAAGGCTGGGAAGGCATGGACGTTCCGCTGGAGGAGGGCAACTGGCCGCTGGTGGCGGCATCAAGCATACGCTGGTCGGCTGCCAGCCAGGTACCGCGTGCCATGACCCGGGACGACATGGTTGAAATCGTGGCACAGTTTCGGGCCGCCGCCGAACGCGCTGCCGGGGCTGGTTTTGATATGCTGGAGATTCACGCGGCCCACGGTTACCTGCTTTCAAGCTTCATCTCGCCACTCACCAACCAGCGTTCGGACACGTACGGCGGGTCGCTCGGGAACCGCCTGCGGTTTCCCCTCGAGGTATTCCGGGCTGTCCGGCAGGTGTGGCCCGCAGACCGGCCCATGTCTGTGCGGATCTCGGCAACCGATTGGCGCAGTGGCGGGTTGACGCCGCAGGAGAGTGTTGAAGTCGCCCGGGCGTTTATCGCCGAAGGCTGCGATTTACTGGACGTGTCGACCGGGCAGACCACCGAGATGGCTGATCCGGTATACGGGCGAATGTACCAGACCCCTTTCGCCGACCGGATCCGTAATGAAACAGGTATCCCGACCATGGCTGTGGGGAATATATTCGAGGCGGACCATGCCAATTCTATTCTGGTGGCCGGCCGGGCTGACCTGGTTGCGTTGGCCCGACCTCACCTGGCAGAGCCATTCTGGACGCTGCGGGCTGCGGCTGAACTGAACTACGATGCGCAGACCTGGCCGGTGCAGTATCACAGCGGGCGGGATCAGCAGCGGCGTAACCTGGATCGTGCCGGATTGCTGCTGAGACAGATCTAAGGAGGGCAGCATGGCGAAAAGTGGACTTGAGAATCGGCATGCCCTTGTGACCGGGGCGGGCAGCGGCATCGGCAGCGCTATTGCCAGGGCGCTGTCCCGGGCTGGTGCACGGACCTCCCTGCTCGGGCGCAGCCGGTACAGCCTGGAGAACCTGGCTGGCGACCTGGGGCAGCCACCCCAGATCGCGGTGGCGGATATCACCGACCGGTCTGTACTCCGTGAGACCGTCCACCAGCTGGTGGATCAGTACGGCCCCATCGAGGTACTCATCAACAATGCCGGTGGTGCGCTGAGCAGCCCGCTCGACCGGGCCGCTGATGAAGACTGGGATCAGATGATGGCGGTTAATCTGACCGGTCTGTTCAATGTCACCCGGCTGCTTCTGCCGGCCATGAAATCCTCCGGCTACGGACGGATCGTGACCATCGCCAGTACTGCAGGGGTGAGAGGGTATCCCTACGTCACCGCCTATTGTGCTGCAAAGCACGGGGCGGTCGGCTTTACCCGTGCACTTGCGCTTGAACTCGCCGGCAGCGGGATTACGGTCAACGCGATCTGTCCGGGGTTTACGGAAACGCCTCTGCTAGAACGCTCGATTGACCACATTGTCGCAAAGACAGGCCGCGACGCTGCCGCAGCGCGGGCAGAGCTGGCGCGGATCAACCCTCAGGGCCGTTTCGTTCAGCCCGAGGAAGTCGCCGACGCGGTCACCTGGTTGTGTTCAGCGGCTGCCGAATCGATCAGCGGCCAGGCATTGCCCATCGACGGTGGGGAGACCGCCGGGTGAGTACCCGTACCGCAAAGCAGGTAACGATGGGCAGTAAGGCACACTCGGCAGGCAACGGAAAGCCGGCCCTCAGGGCCTGGTTGAGACTGTGGACTTGTGTTGGCACCGTTGAACGGGTGATCAGGACTCGATTGCACCTGGATTACGGTATGACCCTGGCCCGCTTCGATTACCTGTCACAGCTCTACCGCGCACCGACCCTTTGCCTGACCATGACTGAACTCAGCCGCCGGCTGATGGTGTCGGGCGGTAACGTGACCGGACTCACGGACAGGCTGGTCGCCGACGGGCTGGTAGAGCGGAAACAGGATCCCGCGGATCGACGGGTCCAGATCATCGCGCTGACCGGGTACGGCCAGAAACTGTTCACTGAGGTGGCCAGCGCCCACGAGTGCTGGATCCGGGAACTGTTCAGTTCACTGAACTCGGAAGAGGTCAAGGGACTCAACAGCACTCTGGGCCGGCTCAAGCACGCGCTCGACGACGAGTGGATTGAAAAACGGAGAGAATAAGCTATGGCCAGCATGCGGGATTACGAGGCACGGCATTTCCTGTGGGAGGTATCCGGAAAGGTCGCAACCATCACCCTGAACCGGCCCGAGCGGAAGAATCCGCTGACCTTCGACTCTTACGCAGAGTTGCGGGATGTTTTCCAAAGCCTCCATGAGGACCAGGAGGTGCGGTCTGTTGTGATCACGGGGGCAGGGGGTAACTTCTGTTCCGGCGGTGACGTCTTCGAGATCATCGAACCCCTGACCCGCAAAGACATGGCGGGCTTGCGTGAATTCACGACGATGACCGGCGCCGTGGTCAAGGCGATGCGCCATTGCCCGCAACCAGTCATCGCCGCCGTTGACGGCATCTGTGCCGGCGCCGGTGCGATTCTTGCGATGGCCTCGGATATGCGGATCGGCACACCCAGGGCGCGGACTGCATTTCTGTTTGTCCGCGTCGGTCTGGCCGGATGCGACATGGGGGCCTGCGCCATCCTGCCGCGCATCATCGGTCATGGCCGGGCCTCAGAGCTCCTTTACACGGGGCGTTTTATGGAAGCCGACGAGGCGGAACGCTGGGGGTTCTTCAACCGCCTGGTGGAACCCGGACAGGTCCTAGAAGAAGCCCGAACAACGGCGAAGGTGCTGTCGGATGGACCGACCTTTGGTCATGCGGTGACCAAACGCCAGCTGCACGAAGAGTGGGACATGTCGATTGATGACGCCATCGATGCCGAGGCGGAGGCCCAGGCGGTGTGTATGAAGACCAGAGACTTCCAGCGGGCTTTTGAGGCGTTCGCGGCCAAGCAGAGACCGGTCTTCGAAGGTAACTGACGTGGCAGATCAGACGTTTCTCAACTGGCCGTTCTTTGAAGCGGTTCACCGGGAACTGGCCGAGGCCATCGAGGAATGGGCCGGGACCCGAGTCGAGCAGATCGTAGGGGCAGGGGACGACCTGGACTCGACCTGTATCAATCTGGTTCGTGCGCTGGGTGAATCCGGTCTCTGCCGGCACGCTGTGGTGAACAGCGCCGGCCACATTGATGTCCGGTCGCTGTGCCTGATCCGTGAGACCCTGGCCCGTTACTCCGGCCTTGCGGACTTTGCCTTCGCGATGCAGGGACTCGGTGCAGGCCCTGTGGGACTGTTTGGTTCCGACCTTCAGAAAGAACGGTTACTGCCCCGGGTTTCCGCCGGCGGCACGCTGCCCGCATTTGCCTTGACCGAACCCGATGCCGGGTCCGACGTCGCCGGGATCACAACCACGGCCCGCAGTAGCAGCGGGCATTTCATTATTGACGGGCGCAAGACCTGGATCTCCAATGGTGGAATCGCGGACTTCTACATTGTGTTTGCCCGCACTGGAGAGCGGCCGGGCGCCGGCGGACTTTCAGCGTTCATCGTACCCGCAGACAGCGAGGGCCTGGTCATTGAAGAGCGGATCGACATCATGTCACCGCATCCACTGGCGACACTGCGTTTCGATTCGGTCCGTGTCGAAGCGGATCAGATGGTCGGCGAGCCGGGTGCTGGTTTCAAGGTGGCCATGGCGACGCTGGATGTTTTCCGCCCGACGGTAGGTGCGGCCGCTCTGGGGCTTGCACGGCGTGCCTTGGACGAAGCGATGGCTTTCGCGAAGCACCGCCGGATCGGTGACAGCCCGCTCAGCGATTACCAGATGACACAGGCGAGTATTGCTGAGATGGCCACTGCGGTAGATGCTGCAGCCCTGCTGGTATACCGCGCGGCCTGGGCAAAAGACAACGGCGCACCGAGAGTTTCCCGGGAGGCATCAATGGCCAAGCTGTTCGCGACCGAGCAGGCCCAGCGGGTCATCGACCAGGCTCTGCAGCTGCACGGGGGACAGGGCGTGCGAAGCGGGCAAAAAGTGGAAGAGCTTTACCGTGATATCCGTTCCATGCGGGTGTATGAGGGGGCCAGTGAAGTCCAGAAGATCATTATTGCAAAACATACGCTGGGGAGTTGATCGTGCGATCTGACATGTCTCTGATGCAGTGGGCTGGATTGCCTGGTAGAGAAAGGGCGTAGGAGCATGACCGGCCCGCCGGATACTTTTGGCCGGGACAACCTGCCACCCGAGGACTTGTGGCCGGAGTTTGATTTCAGCCACCCGGCGTACCGCTATCCGAAGAGAGTGAATTGTGTCACCCGATTTCTGGATCGCTGGATCGAAAAAGGAAGGGGTGAGCGTGTTGCGATCGTTACTCCGGATTGCAGCTGGAGTTATCAGGACCTCTACCAGCACGTCAACCAGATGGCCCATGTGTTGGTCGACGACTATGGCCTGATTCCTGGCAACCGTGTGTTATTGCGCTCTGCCAACAATCCGATGATGCTGGCCGCTTATCTGGCCGTGATCCGAGCCGGCGGAATCGCCGTCGGTACTATGCCGCTGCTGCGGTCTTCCGAACTGATCGAGATCCTCGTCAAAGCCAGGATCAGCCATGCACTGTGCGATGAACGCCTGCGCGAAGAGCTCGAAAAGGCCGCTCCGAAAGCACCGGACCTGGAGCAGACGGGTTACTTCAACGGAGCAGCGACGGCTGAATTAGAAAAGCGAATGGCCGGGAAACCCACGGAATTCACACCCTACGACAGCGCCAGCGATGACGTCTGCCTGATCGCGTTCACTTCAGGCACCACCGGCAAACCCAAAGGCACCATGCATTTCCACCGTGATCTTCTGGCGGTCTGTGATGGTTTCAGCCGCATGGTCCTGCAACCTGACCCCGACGATCTCTTCTGCGGCAGTCCGCCGCTCGCCTTCACCTTCGGGCTGGGCGGGTTGGCACTATTTCCGCTAGATGCCGGCGCATCTGTGCTGCTGCTCGAGAGCACTCCCCCGGCCGAGCTGGTCAAGGCAATTTCCAGGCACGAGGCAACCATCTGCTTCACCGCGCCGACGGCCTATCGGGCCATGCTTTCAGAGCTGGACTCATTTGACATCTCATCGCTGCGCAAGGGCGTCTCTGCAGGGGAGCACCTGCCGGGCTCCACGTTCGAGGCTTTTCACGGTGCGACTGGAATCAAGCTGATCGACGGTCTGGGCTCGACAGAGATGCTGCACGTCTTTGTGACCGCCCGGGAAGAGGACATGCGGCCGGGCGCGACCGGCAAGGTGTTGCCCGGATACAGCGTTGCCGTTCTGGACGCCGACGGCAGGGAACTGCCCCCAGGCGAGGTTGGTCAGTTGGCCGTCAAGGGGCCCACGGGGTGCCGTTACCTGGCGGACGAGAGGCAAAAAGCCTATGTGAAGAACGGCTGGAACCTGCCGGGTGATGCGGCGCACCTGGATGAGGACGGTTATGTCTGGTACAACGCGAGGACCGACGACATGATTGTCTCGTCCGGTTACAACATCGGTGCGCCTGAAGTGGAAAACGCCCTGCTGAAACATTCAGCTGTCTCAGAATGTGCCGTGGTCGGCAAGCCGGACAGCCGGCGCGGTAGTATCATCAAGGCCTACGTGGTGGTCGGGGAGGCCGCTGTAGTAGGGCCGGAACTGGCGACGGTACTCCAGGAGCACGTCAAACAGGTCATTGCGCCCTACAAATATCCTCGCCAAATTGAATTTGTAAATAGCCTGCCCAAAACCGGGACCGGCAAAATTCAGCGGTTCCGGCTCCGTGAGCAGGCGGTTGCCGAAGGAGAGTACGATGAGTAACCAGACCATTCTGCCCGAGGGCTGGCGCCGCCCGCGAGGTTATTCCAATGCAGTCGTGGCGAGTGGTCGTCAGGTCTATGTCGCCGGTCAGGTGGGCTGGAACGCAGAAGAGACGTTCGTCTCTGCCGACTTTGCCGATCAGGCGGTTCAGACACTGCGTAACATAGTCGATGTGCTTGCTGCCGCCGGTGCTGGTCCGCAGCACATCGTACGCATGACCTGGTACGTTGTTGACAAGGCCGAATACCTCGCCAGTCTCCAGGTGGTCGGCGAAGCCTACCGAAAGATCATCGGCCGGCACTTCCCGGCAATGACTGCCGTGGAGGTCACGGCGCTGATCGAGGACGAGGCGCGGGTCGAGATCGAATGTACTGCGGTGGTGCCCGATTCGGAGACCACTGCTTGATCGAGTCCGGGCCACAGTCAGCGCTTCGTCAACGGGAAGACCTACTAGGGAGGGGACATGTTTACTGACCGTATCGAAGGTAAATGGATTGAGGCTTTTCAGGATGTATTCGGCCTTTGCAAAGTCGCAGCAGGTGAGGAGGTCGCGATCCTTTCGGAGACCCAGTCGCGTGCGGTCAATGTGCATCTGGCGGAACTTGCGCTGTGTGGCATGGGTGCCCGGCCCTTTCACGTCGTCATGCCAACACCCCCACAGAGTGCCCCGGTGCCGGTCCGCTCCACCGGGGCTTCGGAGGCGCTTCAGAACAATGCCGCAGCCGTTACAGCGCTTGCCCGGAGCACCATGGTGATTGATCTCACAGTTGAAGGGCTGTTGCATTCGCCCGAGTTGCCCGAGATATTGAAAGGGGGTGCCCGGGTTTTGATGATCTCGAATGAACATCCGGAGGCCCTGGAGCGACTGAAGCCTGACGAGGACTTAAAGCCCCGGGTCCGGGAGGCTGTCAAACGGGCCAAAGCGGCCAGGACTCTGAGTGTCACCTCTGAGGCCGGCAGTGATCTGATCGCCGACGTCAGTGATTGCCCAGTCGCCGGTGTCTGGGGCTGGACTGACCGTCCTGGTACCGTGACCCACTGGCCCGGGGGAATCGTTGTTGCATTTCCCGGAAGGCAGACGGTCAACGGCCGCCTGGTCATGCAGGCCGGTGACATCAATTTGACATTCAAACGCTATCTTGAGTCACCAATCACGCTGACCGTGGAGAATGATTATGTGACGCGGGTGGAGGGTACCGGCCTCGATGCACAGCTGATGCGCGAATACTATGCGGCCTGGAATGACCGTGAAGCTTTTGGCGTGTCCCACATTGGTTGGGGTCTGAACCGGAACGCCCGGCACGAGGCGCTGACCCTGTACGATCGACACGATATCAACGGTACTGAACTGCGTGCTCTGGCCGGAAATTTCCTGTATTCGACCGGAGCTAACGAGTTCGCCAAGCGGTTTACCCTGGGCCATTTTGACCTGCCGATGATGGGGTGTACAGTCTCGTTGGATGGTGTCCCCGTGGTTGAGAACGGCCAACTGGTCGAGGATTGAGGTTTTGTCCAAGGTTGATTTCAAGTCCGAAGGGACAGGACCGGTCGTAGTTTTCCTGCATGGTGTGGGCGGTGGGTCTGACGGTTTCCGGTTTCAACTGGACGTTTTCGCTGCCGCTGGCTATCGGGCGGTGGCCTGGGATATGCCGGGCTACGGTCGCTCAGCGGCACTCGAGGCGATGAACTTTCCCGCGCTTGCCGATGCATTGTTGTCGATGATCGACGGCCTTGGGGCAGATCAGGTGCATGCTGTTGGGCATTCCATCGGTGGCATGGTGGTGCAGGAGTTTGCTCGGGATCACCAGCACCGTCTGGCGTCCATGGTGCTGGCACAAACATCGCCGGCTTTTGGTAACCCGGATGGAGAATTTCAGAAGAAATTCGTGGCTGACCGTCTGCAGCCGCTACAGGAAGGCAGGACCATGCTCGATATTGCGCGGAGTGTGGTCCCCGGTCTGGTGGGCCGGGCGGCTTCTAATGAGGGCCGTGAACTCGCCGTTGCCTCCATGTCCAAGATTCGGCCGGAGACTTACGCAGCGGCGATGCGCTGCATCGTCAGTTTCGAGGGCCGGGACAACCTTGCGAAGATCGCTGTGCCGACGCTTGTCCTCGCTGGCGACCAGGACCGCAATGCACCTGCACCGATGATGGAAAAGATGGCATCGAAAATCCCCGGGGCTGAATATGTGCTGCTGACCGATACGGGTCACCTGGCGCCGATCGAGAATGCTGCGGCGTTCAACGACGTGACGCTGGACTTTGTTGGGCGGCACAGCTCGTGAGTGCAGGGATCGATCACATGAATAAGAACCCTCCGGACCGCAGTCCCGATACTCCGATGTTCGATCCTGAGGCCTGGGATCTGACCGAACAGGAGCGGGAACTGACGACGGTCGCCCGTGAACTCGGCCAGGACAAGATTGCTGACCGGGCCGGACACTATGATCGAAACGCGGAGTTTCCGATGCAAAACTACCGTGATATGCACGAAGCGGGCCTGCTCGGCATCTGTATACCGCGCGCCGACGGGGGAGAGGGTGCACCACTCAAAGCCTATGCACTGGCCGCTGCGGAGATCGGGCGCTACTGCGGTTCGACCGCACTGACCTGGAACATGCATGTCTCGTCCTGCCTGTGGTCGGGAGCGCTGTCGGATGACCTGGAAATGGATGACAAGGTGCGCCGCCAGCACCACAGTAACCGAGCTGTGCACTACAGGCGGATTCTGGACGAGGGCGCCATCTATGCGCAGCCCTTCTCCGAAGGCGGTGCTGCTGCGGCCGGAGCGGTGGCTTTTGGTACAACGGCCAGCCGAACTGATGGCGGTTGGCTCGTCAACGGCCAGAAGATATTCGCCTCGCTGGCCGGTAGCGCGAATTACTATGGTGCGCTGTGTACAGAACTCAAGCACGGCAGCGACCGTCCCAGCCGTCGCAATACCTTGTATCTGGCAATTCCGGCTGACGTTGAAGGGGTCAGCGTGGAGGGCGATTGGGATCCGCTGGGTATGCGCGGTACCGTCAGCCGGACCCTGCTGTTCGAGAACGTCTTTGTACCCGAGGGCTCCGAGCTGATGCCGCCAGGCGTCTACTATCAGGCGGCGACCCAGTGGCCGCACATGTTCCTGACGCTGACGCCGACCTACCTCGGGCTGGCCCAGGCGGCCTATGACTTTACGGTCAGATACCTTCGCGGGGAAGTGCCCGGCGTGGCACCGGTCAAGCGGCGAATGTATCCGACCAAGCAGCTGGCCGTGGCCCAGATGCGGGTCATGCTGGAGCAGACCAAGTCGCTGTGGTTTCAGGTGATGAGCGAGGCCCGGCGCGACCCCAGCAAGGAGCAGCTCTTGCGTGCCTACGCAGCCCAGTACTCCGTGATGGAGAATGCCAACGAGTTGGCCCAGCTGGCGATCCGTACCTGCGGCGGACAGGCCATGCTGAAGAATCTGCCGCTGGAACGCATCTATCGTGACTCCCGCTGTGGGTCGCTGATGCTGCCGTGGACCGCGGAACTGTGCCTGGACAAACTGGGTCGCGGGACGCTATACGAACCCGGTGAGACCGATGATCCATGAATCGGAACCTCAGTCAGTGGATCGAGTCCCATGCGGCCTTTGTTCCCTCCAAGACCGCCATCCGTTTCGAAGGCCGTGACATCAGCTATTTCGAACTGCTGGTGCGGGTGCAAAACGCCACGGGGATACTCAAGAACGCTCATGGTGTCAGTTGCGGTGAACGTATTGCGTACCTCGGCCTCAACTCACCGGAACTGCTGATCCTGCTCTTTGCCTGTGCCCGCTTGGGTGCAATGCTGCTACCGCTCAACTGGCGGCTTGCAATGCCTGAACTGGAGTACATTCTGGACAACGCCGCTCCGAGGCTGCTGGTCTGTGATGACGAGTACTTTCCTGTCGGCGAGAAGCTGTGCGGCAGGCGATCCGGGCGGATGCTTTGTGGCCACGATCATCTGGCTGCTGGATATCAGGATGGTGATTTTGAATGGGCGGATTCTCAGGCTGGCCCCGCCTCGCCGATGCTGCTGGTCTATACCTCAGGTACGACGGGGCGCCCGAAAGGGGCAGTCCTGACCCAGGAGGCAGTACTGTTCAATGCGCTGAACAGTGTGCACATGCACGGTCTCGACCCTACTGACCACATCCTGACGGTTTTACCGATGTTTCACGTGGGAGGTCTCAATATTCAGACCACTCCCGCATTGTACGTTGGTGCAACCGTTACGCTGCACAGGCGGTTCGACCCGGGTGCCGTGCTGTCGGATATACAGGCGCTCTCGCCGACGCGCCTCGTGTTGGTACCGGCGACCATCATGGCACTGGCCGCCGACCCGCAATGGGCGGTCACTGATCTTTCCAGTGTACGATCCGTGACAACGGGTTCAACCATAGTACCGCACTCGATCATCGCGCTGTTCCATGATCGGGAGGTACCCGTAATCCAGAACTACGGTCTGACAGAGACAGGTCCCGTTGCGCTTTATCTGCGGGTTGACGATGCCTTCGGCCATGTCGGTTCGACCGGTCGCGGCGCACTACATACTCGGCTGCGGATCGTGAACCCGGAAGGCGACGATGTGGCCTGTGGTGAATCCGGCGAGCTGCTGCTGCAGGGACCGAATGTACTGCGGGAGTACTGGGGTGATCCGGCAGCAACGGAAAAGGCATTCCACGAAGGCTGGTTCCGGACTGGAGATGTCGGCTACCAGGATGATGACGGTTATGTCTATATCAACGATCGCAAGACCGATGTGGTGATATCGGGCAGTGAGAACATCTACCCTGCTGAGCTCGAGCAGGTACTGGATGCGGTCGAAGGGCTGGCTGAGGCGACGGTGGTCGGTATGCCTGACCCCCGCTGGGGCGAAGTGCCTGTCGCACTGGTTGTCCTGGAACCCGGCGTGACGCTCGACAAGCAGGCGATCCTGTCGTGTTTCGAAGACCGCCTGGCCAGGTTCAAGCACCCCAAGGCCGTGATACAGATCGATACGCTGCCGAGAAACGTGATGGGCAAGGTGCTGAAGCACGAACTGCGAGCTAAGCTGGCGGATGGGACTCTGGCGCTGTCGTGAGCAGTGAACTCGCCCTTTTGGAACTCGTTTTGTGTGTGGCAGCTGTGAGAGGAGCCGCTAAACATGAGTGAGAAGCTTTCAATTACGCTGCTTGGCACGGGGTGCCCCGCGGTGAGTACAACACGCTACGGCCCAGCTAATCTCATTCACTGTGGTGATTTGACCCTGCTGGTCGACGTTGGCTCCGGCACCACCCAGCGCCTGGTGGGGTCCGGTACAAATGGAGCCGCAATCGATGCATTGCTGATCACGCACATCCACACAGATCACCTGGTCGATCTCTACCAGTTCATCATCTCGTCCTGGCACCAGAACCGGGATCGCAAACAGGTGATCTACGGTCCTCCGGGAATCCGCGAGTTCGTCGATGCAACCATGGCAGTGTGGGCCGGTGAGCGGGAACTGCGAATCAAGTGGGAAAAACGTGCTTCACTGGTCGCTTTCGATATAGAAGTTCATGAACTCGACGACGAAGGATTGATTCTGGATGAGGCCGGTGGTCGTATCAGTGCAGTGGCGGTAGAACACCAGCCGGTTGAGCCTGCTTTCGGGTTTATCTTTGAGTCCGGCGGCAGAAAACTCGTGGTGAGTGGCGATACTCGGTACTGCGACAATTTGGTACGGGCGGCTCAGGGTGCTGATCTTGTGGTTCATGAAGTCTTTGTTCATGGACAGATGCCCGTACAAGGGACTCGGACGGAGGCCGGGTTAGCCAATGTAGCCGCTTACCATACGGCCAGTACGGACGTGGGGAAGGTCGCTGCCCGAGCCGGTGCTGGCTGTCTGTTGCTGACCCATATTGTGCCGCCTGATATCGATCGGTTTCGCCTGCTGAGAGATGCCCGAGCTGACTTCGACGGCCCGGTTATTGTGGGCGAGGACCTGATGACAGTCGACCTCGTTGATCGCACGGTTTGCCAGAACAACGTAACGTTTGCTCTGCCGTCTGCAGAATCCAGCTAGCGATTCGAATAGGCGAATACTGTCGATTCTTGAATCTGGAATGTCCCCCCAGGTTGAGGAGAAGTCCATTTGTATTCCTGCGGGCAGCTGCTTTCTGGTAAGAGGGTCCTGACTGACACGGTGGGATCGCTATAATCGGCGCATGTCTGAAGTGCGCAATATCCTGTTCATCATGGCGGATCAACTCAGGGCCGACTACCTGGGTTGCTATGGACATCCCTTCTTGCAGACACCGAACATCGATGCCCTGGCAGGGCGTGGTATGCGGTTCCAAAGAGCCTATTGCAACGCGCCGATCTGCGGGCCGTCGCGAATGTCTTTTTATACCGGCCGCAGTATGGCCAGTCACGGCTGTGCCTATAATCGGGTGCCGATTCGAGTGGACGAATGGACCTTGAGTGACTACCTGCGCGCTGAGGGCCTGCGGTCTGCACTGGTGGGAAAGACACACTTTGGCGCCAATCCGACCGATATCGACCGGCTGCATCTGACCACCAGCGGTCAACCGGGTGCTTACGTTCTGCAATGCGGTTTTGAGCCCTACGAGCGCGACGACGGCCTGCATCCGATGGGTTCGTTTGATTCTAATCTCCGTTACAACCGTTATCTTCGCGAACAGGGCTATGAGGCCGAGAACCCGTGGAACGACTTTGCCAACGCAGGCTTGGACGACAACGGGGAGTTAGCCAGTGGTTTCTATATGCGCAACGCCCATCTGCCGGCCCGGGTATCAGCTGAACATTCCGAAACCGCGTACATGACTGATCGCGCTATCGAATTCATTCGTGAAGTGGGAGACAACCCTTTCAGTCTGCACCTGAGTTATATCAAGCCGCACTGGCCGTATATGGCGCCGGCGCCATACCACGATTTTTACGGTCCGGAGGATGTCCTGCCGGCAGTTCGCCGTGATCGGGAAAAAGAATCGCCCCATCCGGTCGTCGCGGCGTTCATGACCCACGGTGAAAGCATCGTTCTGTCGGAGCAGTCAGCCCGAGAACACGTAATTCCGACCTATATGGGACTGGTCAGGGAAATTGATGACCACATCGGCCGGCTGGCCGATGTGCTGTCAGAACTTGGACGGATGGACGATACCCTGATCGTGGTGACCAGCGACCACGGCGATTATCTGGGCGATCATTGGCTGGGTGAAAAGGAACTCTTTCATGAGCCCTCCGTAAGAATCCCATTGATCGTGGTCGATCCGTCGCCTGCTGCTGACGAAACACGTGGTTCTGAATCTGCCGAACTGGTAGAGGGTATAGACCTGATTCCGACTTTTATCGAGGCGCTCGCCGGAGACCCCAAAAAACCATGGCTGGAAGGGCGGTCATTTCTGGGTGTGTTGCAAAATAGCGAATACACGCCTCGTGAATACGCAGTGTCAGAAATAAATTTCTTTGCCAGAAAGGCGCGACTGGAACTGGGGCTGCCCGCCGACCAGGCTAAAGCCTGGATGGTGCGTACAGATCGCTGGAAGTATATTTTCTACGAGGGCTTTGAGCCCCAGTTGTTTGATCTTGAGAACGACCCACAGGAGCTGGTCGACAGGGGCGCCGATCCCGCTTGCCACGCCATTTTGATCGAACATCACGATCAACTGTTTGAATGGTTTCGTAACCGAAAGTCGACGGTGACTGTGGATCACGATTATCTGGAGAACCGGCACCAGTTTGCGACCCGGGGGGGATTTATATTTGGTGAGTGGTAGCGGGAGTCTGTCAGGACCAATGCGTAAAGAGACCTGATCGAAGCCCGGTACGTGAATGCCTGTATCAGTCTGGAGGAGAGCAGTCCATGATTTACACCTGTGAACGTGAGGATTTCGAACTCACGATACCGGATATTTCGGTAACTGAATTCACCTTAAGACATGCCGAGCGCCTGGCCGATAAACCGGCGCTGATCGATGGTCCGACAGGCCGGACCCTGACCTATGCTGAGCTGGCAACGGGGATCCGTAAAGCGGCTACCGGTCTTGCACAGCGTGGCATGAGTAAAGGCGACGTGATGGGGATTTATTGTCCCAACATCCCCGAGTACTCGTTGATATTCAATGCGGTGGCATCGCTGGGTGGAATCAACACGACGGTAAACCCCCTTTATACCGCTGGAGAGCTCGCCAAGCAGCTCAACGATGCCAACGCACGCTTTCTGGTGACGGTTCCGCCGTTTCTGGACAAAGCGTTGGAGGCAGCCGGCAATTCACCGGTCGAGGAAGTCTTCGTGCTGGGTGAGGGTGAGGGTGCGACACCGTTCGCTACGCTGTTGTCAGCCGGAGATGACCCTCCGCGTGTCGATATCGATCCCCGTAACGATCTGGTTGTCTTGCCTTATTCCAGCGGTACGACAGGCCTGCCCAAGGGTGTAATGCTCACCCACCACAATCTGGTGGCCAATCTCTGTCAGATCGAGGGTTTCGAGGCAGAAGAAAGAATGGGCGAGGATCAGACCATTCTGGCAATGCTGCCGTTTTTTCATATCTACGGCATGGTCGTGGTCATGAAGCTTGCCCTCGCAGGTGGCGCAACCGTGGTCAGTATGCCGCGGTTTGACATGCAAGAATTCCTCGAGTTGATCGAGAAATACAAGGTGACCCTCCTGCCGCTGGTGCCGCCGGTCGTGCTTGGATTGGCCAAGAGCCCACTGGTTGATCAGCACGATCTCTCCAGCGTGAGGACAATATTCTGCGGTGCGGCGCCGCTTGGCAGCGAGTTGTCGGAGGAGGCTGGGGACAGAGTAGGCTGCCCGGTTATGCAGGGCTATGGAATGACCGAGGCGAGCCCCGTGACCCATCTATCATCCATGGACCCGAGCAAGGCCCGCTCCGGATCCATCGGCAAGGTCATCCCGGCAACGGAAGTGCGGCTGATCGATCCGGAGTCCGGCCGGGATGTGGCCCAGGGCGAGGATGGCGAACTCTGGATCCGCGGTCCTCAGATCATGCAGGGGTATCTCAAACAGCCCGAAGCGACAGCCCAGTGTATCGACGCCGAGGGGTGGTATCACTCAGGAGACATCGGCTACGTGGACGACGACGGGTTCTTTTTTATCGTCGACCGGGTCGGAGAACTGATCAAGTACAAGGCTTTGCAGGTCAGCCCCGCTGAACTTGAGGCTGTACTGGTCACCCACCCCGATGTTGCTGATGCAGCGGTGATACCGATCCCCGATGAAGAGGCTGGCGAGATTCCCAAGGGCGTCGTCGTGCTCAAAGATCCTGAGGCGACCAGTGACGAGATGGCTGAATCCATCATGGCCTTTGTTGCCGACAGGGTTGCCCCCCACAAGCGGGTACGGTCGCTGGACTTCATCGATCAGGTTCCTAAATCAGCTTCCGGAAAAATACTGCGGCGGGTCTTGGTGGACCAGGAGCGTGGCGGCAGCGGTTAATCTGGAAAAGCGCTTGCAATGAGAGAATTTTCTGACAAGAATGCTGGTGGATCGGTTTTTCGGTCCGTTCGATAACTCATAATTCCGAGGAGGTCTATGATGAGAATTACGAAAGGAATTGCGGCGGGGTTGTGTGCTGTGGCCATCGCGCTGTCCTCAATGGGACTGCGGGCAGACACGCCCAAGAGTGGCGGTACGCTGATTATGACTCTTGGAGCGACGCCCCGACACCTTAACCCCGCTGTACAGTCCGGAATCACGACGGGTGCCCCTGGTGCGCAGTTGTTTGCTACGCTCCTTCGGTTTGATGACCAATGGAATCCACATCCCTATCTGGCCAAATCCTGGCAGGTATCTGACGATTCACTGACCGTTACATTTGATCTTGTTGAAGGCGCAACCTTCCATGACGGTACACCCATCACGTCAAAGGATGTTGCTTTTTCAATCAAGACCATCAAGGCCAATCATCCATTTAAAACGATGTTTGCCGCGGTCAACGAGGTCCAAACACCGGATGAGGGCACCGCAGTGTTCAAGCTCTCCAAGCCGCATCCCGCACTGCTGCTGGCTTTGTCATCACAACTGGGGTCGATTATTCCCGAGCACGTGTACGGTGACGGCCAGGATCCGAAGTCGCACCCCCGCAACTCCGAAGACCTGGTCGGATCTGGCCCGTTCAAACTGGTTGAATTTGTCCGGGATCAGCATGTCATCATGGAGCGGAACGAGAACTTCTTCATCAAAGGTCGACCGTACCTGGACAAGATCGTATGGCGGATCATCAAAGATCCCTCAGCCCGATCTCTTGGAAGGGAAAACGGCGAGATTCACATGTCTGCGTTCGAGTCTACGCCTCAGGACATTCTACATTCCAAGAACGTTGAACATCTGACCGTTACAGACCAAGGTTACGCTGCGATTGGACCTATCAACTGGTATGCGTTCAATACCAAGAAGGAACCCACCAGCGACGTGCGGGTCCGGCAGGCAATTGCCTATGCCATAGACCGGAATTTCCTGGTGAATGCGCTCACCCAAGGCACGGCAAGACCGGCCTATACGGGAATTCATCCGGACAGCATTTTCAATGAGTCGGATGTGGCGCGCTACGACCTGGATATAGACAAGGCCAATGCGATTCTTGACGAAGCAGGTTACACGCGTGGTAGCGATGGCATGCGTTTCCCGCTGACCATCGATTTTGGCTGGCCGAGTGCCAAACCTTGGGCGGAATACGCAAAGCCTCAATTGAAGAAGATCGGAATCGATGTCACGGTCCGGACCTCCGCTGGATTTCCAGCCTGGGCCAAAACCGTCTCGAATTGGGACTTTGATATGACTGTCGATGTGGTGTTCAACTGGGGCGATCCGGTAATCGGCGTACACCGGACATACCTTTGCGACAATGCCAAGAAGGGCGTGATCTGGTCCAACACTCAGCAGTACTGCAACCCTGACCTCGATGGGGTGCTAGTTAAAGCCGGGCAGGAGAACGATCAGAAAAAACGAATCGCGCTGTATTCTGAAGCACAGAAGATCATCGCACAGGACGTGCCGATCTACTTCACGAACACGGTGCCCTACCACACGATCTACAATCACACAAAAGTCGGCAATCCGCCGTCAACTATTTGGGGAACCTGCTCCCCGTTGGACGAGGTGTACCTGAAGGACTGACGCCAAGTCGACTAATTGATGTTGTACCGGGAATGCCTGCTGTCCGTCAGCAGGCATTTCTAATTCGTCTCTAGCCTTCCACGAGCATGAATGCGATGCAGTTCTTAACCATTACGCTGAAGCGGGCGGGATTCGGCCTGGTCCTGCTGTTGGCAGTACTGGTGTTGTGTTTTCTGTTGATGCACTTGGCACCGGGCGACATTGCGGACACCATAGCGCAGGATGCGGGAGGTCTGGACCCGGAGGCGATGGCTCAGATACGCAAGGATTATGGCCTCGACCTTCCGTTGTGGCAGCAGATGTTGAAATATTTCTCCAATGTGGCGCTGCTTGATCTGGGCTATTCGTTTTACTACAACCAGCCGGTCACAACGTTGATAGTCGAAAAACTGCCTGCGACTTTGTTGCTGGTGATCAGTGCCCAGGTGGTGTCGATCTTCCTTGGTGTGCTGCTGGGTGTAACTGCGGCCCGCAGGCCGAATGGTATAACCAGTCACGTGGTCACCGTACTTTCCCTTGTGGGTTATGCAGCGCCTGTGTTCTGGACGGGAATTATGCTGATCATCCTGTTTGCATCCATTTTCCCACTGTTTCCGATCGGCAACATGGTGGATATTTCGGTTGAGAGACAGGGCTTCGCGTATATGCTAGATGTGCTTCATCATCTGGTCTTGCCGATGCTCACGCTGAGTTCGATTTTTCTTGCTCTCTACAGTCGGCTCGCGCGGGCCAGTATGCTGGACGTGCTGGGTTCTGATTATGTTCGAACGGCTCAGGCCAAGGGGCTGTCTGAATTTCAGGTGGTGTTCAAGCACGCCCTGCGCAACGCACTGCTACCGGTCGTCACTACCGCAGGTCTGGTGTTCTCCGGGATAGTATCGGGTGCGGTGCTGGTGGAGACGGTCTTCAGTTGGCCGGGTCTCGGCACTCTGGCGGTTCAGTCTATCGTGGCTCGTGACACGCCGACCATTCTGGGGATCCTGTTTTTTTCGTCGCTGGTCGTTGTGGTCGCCAATCTGCTGACCGACATGGTTTATCGAATCATCGATCCTAGAATCCAAACCTCTAAAGGCAGTCAGGTGTAACCGGTGACTGGAGATACACAGCCGCAGGGCCTGTTAGGTCAAGAAGGTGCTCCTGTTCCGGTGGAGCACCCGTTTATCGAGACCGCACGCATGTTTGCCGCCAACTATGCGGCTGTCGCCGGGATGATTACGCTGCTGTTGATCGTAGTCACGTCGCTCGCGGGACCCTTGATCTATAAGACGGATCCATTTGAAATGGTCTGGGCGCCGTTAAGTCCTCCTGGTGTCCAGGGATTTCTGATGGGAACGGACTATCTGGGCCGGGATATACTGGCACAGATCATCCACGGTGGCCGTGCGACGCTCGCGGTGGGCTGCGCCGCGGCGGTCCTGAGTGTATTAATAGGCATCACTTTCGGCTCGTTGTCTGGGTTTTATCGTGGCTGGGTTGAAGAAGTCCTCATGCGAGTCACCGAGTTTTTTCAGGTGCTCCCGACGTTGCTTTTTTCCATGGTGTTGGTTGCTCTGTTTGGACCCTCTCTGGCCATGATTACCTTTGCGATCGGGATCGTCAGCTGGACAGGTGTGGCCCGAATCACGAGGGCAGAGTTCCTGAAAATCCGGGAGCTGGAATATGTGACGGCCGCACGTTCCGGCGGTGCGAAGAACCTGAACCTGATCTTCAGGGTCATATTACCGAATGCGCTGCCGCCGATCATCGTCCAGGCCGCGTTGCTGGTCGGATTTGCGATCCTGTTTGAAGCAGGCCTCAGCTTCCTCGGCCTGAGTGATCCCAACGTCATGAGTTGGGGTGCAATTATGGGCAACAATCGACCTTACATCCTCCAGCAGGGATTCATGATCATGTATCCCGGGCTGGCCATATTCGTCACGGTGCTATCGATTTCCCTGATCGGCGACGGTCTGAATGATGCGCTGAATCCCAAGCTGAGGAGACGCTGATCCACGATGAAGGAGTCGCTTCTGTCTGTCAGAAATCTCACGGTGGAATTCACCACTCGGAGCGGGGTGGTACCGGTCATCGATGACCTTTCATTTGATCTGGCACCAGGAGAAACTCTGAGCCTGGTTGGAGAATCGGGCTGTGGTAAGAGCATGACAGCTCTGGCGATTATGGGTCTTATTCCATCGCCACCGGGGCGGTTTACGTCGGGCTCGATCAGTTTACTGGGTGAAGATCTGATCCGGGCGACCAACGCCCGGATGCTGGAGATCCGTGGCAATGAGGTCTCGATGGTCTTCCAGGAACCGATGACCTCGCTGAACCCGGTATTTACGGTCGGCGAACAGATCAGCGAGACCCTCAGGCGCCATCAGGGCCTCACCCGTCGCCAGGCCCACGCCCAGACGGTGCAGATGCTCGATGCGGTCAGGATTCCCCTTCCTGAAAGGCGGGTAGCAGATTATCCGCACCAGCTTTCAGGAGGAATGCGTCAGCGCATCATGATCGCCATGGCGCTTGCCTGCCAGCCCAAGATACTGATCGCCGATGAGCCGACCACCGCTCTGGACGTGACGGTACAGGCACAGATTTTTGACTTGATGCAGGCACTGCGATCAGAGACCGGAGCCGCGATCATCCTGATCACCCATGACATGGGGTCTGTGGCAGAGATGGCTGAACGTGTCATCGTAATGTACGCCGGACGTAAAGTTGAAGAAGGTGACGTGGCCGACATCCTCAATGAGCCGAGGCACCCTTACACCCGGGGGCTTATCGCCTGTGTACCGCATCTGCTGGGCAAGGTAACCTCCGAACGCCCTTATCTTCAGGAGGTGCCGGGCATGGTGCCGCCATTGGCCGAATTCGGATTTGATGGATGCATGTTTGCTCCCCGGTGTGATCTGGCCGTTGACAGTTGCTGGCAGAAAAAACCGGAAATGAACCAGTTGACCCAAAGCCAGAAGGCGGCCTGCTGGAACCTCGAGAGCACGGGACTCCCCCGCTCGGCCTGACGTGGAGAAGCCAATGGGCATGCTTCTGGAACTGCGAGATGTCAGGGTCAGTTTTACCCTCAAACGTTCAACATTGTTCGGAAGTTCGTCTGTGCTCAAGGCAGTCGATGGCGTGTCACTCGCAGTCCGCAAGGGCCAGACGATGGGTGTCGTAGGTGAATCGGGCTCAGGAAAGACGACCCTGGCGCTGGCGGTTGCAAGGCTGGTGGAGGTGAGCGGTGGGCAGATCGCTCTGAACGGTATCGATCTTCTTGGTCTGAGCGGAGAAGCGTTACGCAAAGTGCGCCATAGTATGCAGTTTATTTTCCAGGATCCCTATTCTTCACTGAATCCCAGGCTCAGAGCGTCAAATATCGTACGTGAAACTCTGGATCGTCTCGCCATCGGTTCGGAGCGCAGTCGGGATGAGCGTGTCAAGCAACTGTTTGATCAGGTGGGCTTGAGTCAGGAACAGTTGAGACTTTTTCCGCACCAGTTCTCCGGCGGACAGCGACAACGCATTGGTATCGCCCGGGCCATTGCTTCAAACCCCGCGCTGGTGATCTGTGATGAGCCGGTCTCGGCACTGGATGTGGGTGTGCAGGCACAGATTCTGAATCTTCTTCGACGGCTGCAGGAACAGCTGGGACTGACTTATCTTTTCATCTCACATGATCTTGGTGTCGTGCAGTACATGTGTGATGACATTGCCGTGATGTATATGGGAAAGATCGTCGAACAGGCCGACCGTGAGTCGCTGTTCAACAATCCCAGGCATCCCTACACCCGTGTCCTGCTGTCTGCAGTGCCATCCACTGATCCGAATCGAAGAAATCGGCGGAATCGGATCACGGTATCGGGTGATCCGCCGAATCCGATCGATCTGCCATCCGGTTGCCGGTTTGCCTCACGCTGTTCGCAGGTGGTCGATCAGTGCCGTAAGATCGAGCCGACTCTCAAACCGCTGGCGGCGACCCATCAGGTCGCCTGTCATTTGGCGGAATGAGCGTCCTACCTGAAAAACAAAAGACCAGGTCAGCCGGATTTTCTCCCGCTGAACTAGTCCGGGGCGCAGGACCGGATGAGCGTTTCAAAAACTGCTTTTGATTCCGGACCGCGGGCGAACGGGTTGATGATTGGCAGATCGATGCCTGACTCTCGGTAGGCCTCGATCTTTTCCCGGCACTCGGTGGCGGTACCTACGATACTGGTTGCGTCGATCATGTCGTCGGTTACAGCCCGTGTCGCCGCCTCTCGATCGCCCTGGTTCCAGGCTGCGGCTACCGTTGATGCCTCACGCGCGAAACCGTATTCCGCGATCAGGCGGTTGTAGCGCGGAAAGAACCCGAGGTAAAACGCAAGCCCGGGTCTCAGGGCATCCAGAGCATCACTGCGGTTGTCGGCAAGCGCTGCCGGGAGCAGTGAGGCCACCTTGACGTCGGCGGGGTTCCGACCGCCGCGCAGAGCACCTTCTGCGAGCCAACGCCGGGCGTATGCTCCCGTTTCCAGCGTGCTGCGGGTCAGGATGAGGCCGTCGGCAATCTCACCACAGACAGAAACCATCTTCGGAAAAAGTCCCGAGAGATAGATCGGGATGTCACTTCGTCTGGGACTGAACCATAGATCGAATTGCTCGATTGTGACGGTTTCGCCGGCGTAGCTGACCGCGCCATCTCGCAGTAAAGTCCTGACAATATCGACACTTTCTCTCACTCTGGTAATCGGTTTGGCGTAGTTCATGCCATGCTCGGGTTCGACCTGAACCTTGTGGCTGGACCCCAGACCCAGAATGAATCGTCCTCCAGAGATATCGTCGACTGTGGCTGCGGCCATCGCAATGGTCGGGACCGAGCGTACAAAAACGCTGGAGATCGCTGTGCCCAACCGGATGGTCGTTGTCTGCGCTGCACAGGCAGCAAGGATCGCGAACTGATCACCCCCGTGTGCCTCTGCGACCCAGGCCGACTCGTAGCCCAGTGATTCGGCCAGCTTGACGCATTCGACGATATCGGCCGGGCTGGGTCCGCCAGAAAATGCAATTCCTATGTGTGACACCTATCTCTCCCGGCTTCCAAGACCTTGGCTGTTGGGACCGACAGCGGCTCCGTGGCTCCCGGCAGTTCACATCAGAGCACGTTTGTGCCCCGTTTTGAACGAGCCGTTTATGATACGGTTGTTAACCAGTCGCCGCAGCCTGTCCCTAACTGGGGCCGATGAACCAATGCCAGACCTAGACCCTGTGACGCTTTCCGTGCTCAAAGGCCGCCTGGAACAGATCGCCGACGAGATGGATGCGACCCTTTTCCGGTCGGCATTCAACCCGATCATTGCCGAAGCCCATGACGCCAGTCACGGCCTTTACCATGCCGACACCGGAGAAACGCTGGTTCAAGGGAAGAGCGGACTGCCGATCTTTGTCGGCACCATGTCATTCGCCGTCCGGATGGTGATTGAGCGCACTGCTGCGTCCGATGCGCCTTTAGTGCCGGGAGATACCTACGTCTTTAACGACCCCTACGAGGGCGGTACTCACCTCTCTGATTTCAAACTGGTGCGCCCATATTTTCACCAGGGTGAGGTGTTCTGCTTCATTGCCTCCGTAGGTCATTGGCACGACGTTGGCGGTAATGTGCCCGGAAATTACAACCCGGCAGCAACCGAGAGCTTCCAGGAGGGTATGCTGATTCCACCGGTCAAACTGTGTGAAGGCGGGCGGGTCCGGACCGACATCATCGATATCCTCAAAGCCAACTCCCGCTTGCCGGGATCCCTTTATGGCGATCTCAACGGACAGCTCAACGCGTTGGATCTGGGTGTACAACGGCTGGATGCGTTGCTGGCGGAATACGGTGCCGGCCGGGTCAAGCTCGCTTTCCGTGAACTGAAACAACGGGCCGAGACCATGATGCGCGGCCATATTGCCGGACTGCCCAACGGCCGATATTCGGCTGAAGACTGGCTGGATAACGACGGTATCGACGACCAGCCGTTACGGATTGGGCTCGATATCGAGATCGGCGATGACACCATGTGCCTGGATTTCTCAAGGACAGCAGATTCATGTTCCGGCCCCGTCAATATTTCCAGGTCCACGACCATTGCGTGCTGTTACGTTGCCTTGAAGCACATCTTCAAGGAAGTCCCCGCAAACTCCGGGGTGCTCTCGCCGATCGAATTCGTTATCCCTGATAGCAGCCTGTTGTCAGCCCGTATGCCGCGACCGGTGGGTGGCTATACCGAGACCATTCTTCGGATCATCGATGTGATTTTCGTGGCGCTGTCACAGGCCGATCCCCTGATCTCCAACGGTTGTGCATATGGCACGATCAACGCACTGTCACTCGCCGGATACCGCAGAGACGGGCAGCGGTGGGTGATGTTTTCTTTCTTTGGCGGAGGGCATGGTGGCCACCCCGAGGGTGACGGCCTCCACCACGGTAACGCACCGATCTCCACAGCCACGATACCGCCTTTGGAGATTCTTGAGGCGGCGTACCCGGTGTACTTCACGCAATGGGCACTCCGGCCGGACAGTGGGGGCCACGGCAAGCACCGGGGCGGTTGCGGGGCAGTTTATGAGATCGCTCTCTTGGAAGACGAAGCAGAAGTATTTCTGTTCGGCGATAGGGGAAAGTTTCCCCCGCCGGGTGTGGCGGGCGGATCACCTGGTAGCTGCAACCGATTCTCTTATGAGCAGGATGATGGATTTCACTCACCGGAGCTGGTATCGAAGATCGTCGGTGTCAGACTGAAGAGAAATCAGCGGGTCCGCCTCGAGACGCCTGGGGGAGGTGGATACGGGTTGCCGGGTAAAAGAAGTCAGGCGTGTCACCAGGAGGACCGGCGGCTGGGTTATGTGACTACGGCCACCAACGAGGAACGGCAGTAGATCACGGTCAGGCAGATGACTACCGGGACTGCACAGATCGTGATCGGCGTGGATGTCGGCGGAACGTTTACCGATATCTTCTTTCTGAATGAAGCGGATGGCAGCTGTGAGGTGGTCAAGGTCCCCACTACCGGTGACGATCAGTCACGCGGTATTCAGCAGGGAATCTCTCGGGTCCTTGGTGGGCTCGGTGGGGTGGCAACAGTCATCCATGGGACGACGGTAGCGACCAACGCGCTGCTCGAACGCCAAGGCGCCCGGACTGGTCTGATCACCACACGCGGGTTTCGGGATGTGTTGGAAATGCGGCGTAGGGACCGGCCCGACACATGGGGTTTGTGGGGGGCATTCATTCCCCTGATTCCCAGGGATTTCCGTCTGGAAGTCGACGAAAGGGTGCTTGCGGACGGAACCGTGCTGAGACCGGTCGAGCCGGGCCAGGTCACCCGGGCCGCACAGCAGCTGCTTGACCAGGGAGCCGAGTCGGTCTGTGTTTTCTTCATCAATGCCTACGCCAATGATGACAACGAACGTCGGGCCGTGGAGGCAGTGCGGGCAATATGGCCCAATCCACACGTGACTGCTGCATATGAGATCCTGCCGGAAATCAGGGAATTTGAGCGGGCCTCTACGGCGTCGTTGAACGCCTACCTGCAGCCCGTCGTAGGGGAATATCTCGAGCGTCTCGAGCGGGGGTTGCGTGGGGACGGGTTGAACGGGAACATCCTGATCGTACAGTCCAATGGCGGTGTGATGACAATCGACACGGCCTGCAGGCTTCCCGTCCGGACGGCATTGTCCGGTCCTGCGGCCGGTGTTATTGCAAGTGCCCATATCGCCCGTTCCGTGGGAATCGAGAACCTCATTACCTGCGATATGGGTGGGACCAGTTTTGATGTGTCGGTGATCGCGGAAGGCCGCAGCGAGATGGTACCTCAGACCCAGATCGACTTTGGCTTGATCATCAGGACGCCGATGGTCGAGATCAGCACGATTGGTGCGGGGGGTGGTTCGATCGCATGGATCGATGCGGGGGGGCTGCTCCAGGTCGGGCCTGAAAGCGCCGGGTCGGATCCCGGACCCGTCTGCTATGCACAGGGCAACGTTCATCCGACCGTGACCGATGCCAATCTTGTCCTCGGCCGCATCAATGCCCAGCAGCCCATTGGAGGCAGACAGGCCGCTCTTGATGTTGAATCGGCCCGGCTGGCGATTCAGCGGGAAATTGGCGAACCGTTGGGCCTGGAACCCATGGCAGCGGCCGAGGCCGTGATCCGCGTTGCCAACGCAAAAATGGCCGGTGCTATCCGGCTGGTCTCGGTGGAGCGCGGACACGATCCCAAAAACTTTGTTGCGATGCCGTTCGGCGGCAGTGGCGCGCTGCACGTGGGGTCACTGATCAAGGAGGTGGGTCTCGCCAGCGCGCTGATACCCCGTTACCCTGGTGTCACGAGTGCTTTAGGCTGTATCGTTGCGGACATGCGCCACGACCGGGTAATGACGATCAACCAGCTGCTGGAGGAACTGGATACAGTTGACCTGAGGCAAAGGGTTAAGGACAGTGCCGGACACGGTGAGGATCTGCTGCGCAAAGCGGGCATCCGTCTGGATGGCGTCGAAGTGCTATGCGAGCTGGACATGAACTATATCGGCCAGACACACACCATTACAGTACCCCAGCATCTGCCGCTACCGGATGACGCCGACGTCCGGGCAGCCATCGCAGCGGCTTTCGACCGGTCCTATAGCGCGACATACGGGCGTCTGCTGGAAGGCATTCCCCTGCGGGTCCTGAACCTTCGGGTGGCCGTGGTGGGCAGGCGACCCGAATTTGATCTATCCGTCATTGCCCCTGCTGCCGGTGCCACCGCCACCGCTACGACGACCGGAGACCGGCAGGTATGGGTGGATGGGGAATGGCAACGGGCGGGAATTTACCAGCGGCTGACCTTACCCGTGGGTGAACGGATTCAGGGGCCGGCGGTCCTGGAGCAACCCGATGCGACGATCTTCATCGACCCGGGTCTGGAGGGTGAGGTAGATCGCTACGGTAACTTGGTCGTGCAGCGACTCCATTCTGCGTCTCCCTAGTGAAAGCGTTGTCTGACACGGCCCTGCTTCTGATCGATCTGCAGAACGATTTTCTGCATCCTGACGGTGCTTATGCCCGGGCCGGCGTCTCCTGCGAGGCGATCGCTGCATTGCCGGCCATGCTAGTCCCCGTCCGGGATGCGGTCCGAAGCGCTGGTGGATGGATTGTTTCGACGCACTTCACGCTGGTGCCAGGGCGGGATGCCGAACCGCTGATCGATCGGCATCTGCGAGACCTCCGTCCTTTTCTGACCCGCGGCGATTTTGCACCAGGTAGTTTTGGTCATGCCCTGGTGGACGAGCTTTCCCCGGCCGACCTGTCGGTCGAGAAGGTTGCCTACTCAGCGTTTCACATGTCTCGGCTGGAGTGGGTGCTTCGCAAGGCGGGCATTACCCGACTTGTTGCCGGCGGCATTGTTACCAATGGCGGTGTTGCATCAACGGTTCGCGACGCACACGTTCGCGGCTTCGACGTGACTGTTCTGTCTGATGGCTGTGCAGCCTTCGAGCGGCGGGTGCACGAAGTGAACCTGGAGGCGCTCGGCGGTATTGCCCAGCTGAGCACCTGCGCAGCACTGATCGATCAATTGGCCGGTTGATCCGGGTGCGGCGTCTGGGTCGAAGGTATCGCGCCTGAAATACGGGCCTGGCTGGCCGGGTCTACGGACGCTCAAAAGGACCGGCTATCGCCGGGTCGCCGCCGGCGGGCATCCTCCGGCTGCCGATCAGGACTACCGCGGATTCACCGGCCGGCTCGTCGAGTCGGAGTTCAAGGCCAGAGGACCGGCCGACTTTCTGCCACAGCCATGACCGGTCAGGGTCATCCGAGAAAACCACAAAGCCTTTCCCCCGCAGTACGCTGGGTGGCAGCGACTCAGCCCAGACATTAAATTGATCCCGGTCCAGAGCCTGGCGTTGCGACAAGACGCAGCTTCGAAACGGCTCGTGGCCGGGGCTGCCCGAGATATCCTGCCCAGTGCGGGAGCTATTTAGGGGCTCGATACCGCCCAGCAGCACAGCCGGGTCCAGGCTTTCACGATCGCAGGTCACCGTCGGGCAGCCAGGATGAATCTCGATCAGAGCGGCCGTGACCGCTTCCAGTGTCTCGGCATTCGCCAGACCGATCTTGTTGATGACTAGGATATCGGCTTCCCTGAGCTGAGTGGTGACGGCATCCTCGATCAGACTGTCCTGAAGATGCGAGAGTATCTGAGAAGCATCAACCAGTACGACGGATCCGTTCGGGCTGAGGCCCGGGTCCAGCTTGGCAATGTCCATGATTCGACGGGGATTGGATACGCCGCTGGCTTCAACAACCAGCTGATCGAATTCCTCGGCCCGGTCCATGACCATACTCATTGCGCTGATGAAGCCGCCAGCCATGCTGCAGCACATGCAGCCATTGGCCAGCGCAATGGTTTCTCCATCGTGTCGGGTGACCAGTCGCTCGTCGATATTCAGTTCCCCGAAGTCATTGATTAATACAGCGAAGCGGGTGCCCCCGGCGTTCTCCAGCAGGCGGTTCAGCATGGTGGTCTTGCCGGCGCCAAGAAATCCGCCGATGACGGTAAAAGGCAGTGTTGGGGCAGCGGATGGCTTCAACGATCTGTCACGTCCCGTTGCGGGCCGCCGGGTAGGGCGTTCCACCCACCACCGTACCCCAGACAGGTACATCCTTCAGTCGTTCTGGTGGGACGTCTACGGGATCCTCTTCTAGGATGGCAAAGTCGGCAAATTTGCCGGGCTCGATGCTCCCGACCAGATGATCCAGATGCAGCGTGTAGGCGGCGCCCAGCGTTATCGCCTGTAACGCATCATCCACCGGGATGCGTTCGTTGGGGCCGAGTACCTGTCCACTAACCGTCAGCCGATTGACAGCACACCAGGCGGTAAAGAGTGGGTCCAGGGGTG
>CAJXBY010000006.1 GCA_913051905.1 uncultured Gammaproteobacteria bacterium
ACGGTATGGGTCGACTCCCAGCCATGTGATTCATGTGTGGGGTTGTATACCTTGATGAGGGATGAATCGGCTGCTCTTTGCCGGCCCAGATCCCAGTGGGCGATGGCAGCGCCGTAGAGATCTGCCAGATCCGACTCGGCCAGGACCTCTGAGGGAACCCGGTGGTAGTACTGGTTCAGAAAGGCCTGGGCCAATTCTGCTTGACGTAGGGGCAACGACGCCTGAGCCTGACTACAGAGTTCGGCCACTATGGACGTGAGCTGTCGTACTGGAATCGTCATGCGAGCTATGGGCCCGGGATCCCGGGTTGGGGTGGGGTATTTGGGTGATGCTGTGCGACCCCATGCTGCCGGTGTGTGCAATTTAACATGCCTCGTGCGCTGATCCCCGGCGAATCGGGTAGCTTGCTAGAATTATCGCCCCCTGGACCGGACCTTTCCGCGTATTGAGTCTCCTGGGACCCCGGGAATATCGAGGAGCGAACTGACGTGTCAGAGCCACTGTGGAAACCCACCGCTGAAAAAATCGCCGGGGCTGGAATTACAGCATTTACTCTTCAAGCGGAGTCCGTGACGGGCCGGAGCTTTTCTGATTACCAATCTCTACATGCCTGGTCGGTCTCCGAACCTGAAACCTTCTGGTCGATCCTGTGGGACTTCTGCGATCTCCCTGAACGCATGGTCGGTCAGCCAGTCGTCGAAATGCGGGACGAGATGCCCGGAGCCCGTTGGTTTCCCCATGCTCGGCTCAACTTTGCCAAGCAGTTGCTGCAGCGACGGGATGATTCCCCCGCGATGGTGTTCCGGGCGGAGGACAAAGTTCACCGCATCGTCAGTTACGCACATATGTACCAGCAGGTTGCCTCCCTCGCCGCCGCCCTGCGGGAGGCCGGCGTCGGGCCGGGTGACCGGGTGGCCGCCTTCATGCCGAATATGCCGGAGACAGTCACAGCAATGTTAGCGGCGGCCTCCATTGGGGCCATTTGGTCCTCGTGTTCTCCGGATTTCGGAGTTCGGGGAGTGCTGGACCGCTTCGGCCAGATCGAACCCAAAGTTCTATTCAGTGCGGATGGCTACTACTACAACGGCAAAGCCAATGATTCTCTGGAAAAACTTACCGGTATCCGCAAAGGGCTGCCCTCGCTGAAAAAAGTGGTGGTCGTGCCTCTGCTGAATACTGACCTGGATCTTCGCGGAATTCCGGATGCCGTAAGGCTGGACGATTTTCAGTCGAGGGCCGGTGAAATCGAGTTTCCCGAACTACCCTTTAATCACCCGCTGTACATCATGTATTCCTCAGGCACCACGGGCGTACCGAAGGCCATCGTTCACGGTGCCGGTGGGACCTTGCTGCAGCACTTAAAGGAGCACCGATTACACACCGATGTGCGTCCGGGAGACAGGCTTTTTTATTTCACCACCTGCGGTTGGATGATGTGGAACTGGTTGGTGTCCGGACTGGCGAGCGGTGCGACATTGCTGCTCTACGACGGTTCACCGTTTTATCCTGATGGCAATGTATTGTTTGACTTTGCATCCGAGGAGAAAATCGATATTTTCGGCACTTCCGCCAAATTTATCGATGCTGCGAGCAAGGCGGGCGTCCAACCGCGCCGCACGCATGACCTGGCGAACCTGCGAAGCATACTTTCGACCGGCTCCCCATTGATGCCCGAAGGGTTCGACTATGTCTACCGCTCGATCAAGGAAGATGTCTGCCTGTCTTCAATCTCCGGTGGTACCGACATTGTTTCGTGTTTTGCATTGGGTAACCCGACGTTGCCGGTCTGGCGGGGTGAATTGCAGTGCAAAGGCCTGGGCATGAAGGTGGAGGTGCGGGGCGATGACGGAGCGCTGCTCGGACCCGGAGAGAAGGGAGAACTGACCTGCAGCAACTCCTTTCCTTGTATGCCGATCGGGTTCTGGGACGATCCCGACGACTCAAAATACCGAAAAGCCTATTTCAATAAGTTTCCCCAGGTCTGGTGTCATGGGGACTATGTCGCCGAGACAGAGCATGGTGGAATGGTCATTTATGGCCGCTCTGATGCGGTGTTGAACCCTGGCGGAGTGCGAATCGGTACCGCGGAAATTTACCGACAGGCCGAGCAGATCGACGAGGTGGTCGAGAGCCTGGTAGTCGGCCAGCAGTGGCAGGGGGACGTTCGAGTCGTACTGTTCGTCCGGCTACGCGAAGGTGTCTCTATGGATGAGCAGCTGGACCGGCGGATTCGCAACAGAATCCGCGAAAACACAACACCGCGTCACGTTCCGGCCAGGATCGTGCAGGTCTCAGACATCCCGCGGACCAAGAGCGGAAAGATCGTCGAACTTGCCGTTACAAAAGTGGTTCACGGTGAGGAAGTGAAGAACCGTGAAGCACTGGCTAATCCCGAAGCACTCGATCTGTTCGCTGATCTGCCCGAGCTGAAGGTTTAAGGGCCTGCCGGCAGCCGCCCTACAGACCGAGGCGGGGAAGTGCTGTTCTGGTGTATCCGCTGGGAAGTTTGAGCTGCAGCACTACTTCGACCTGGTCTACAGCCTGTACCCGGACTGACAGATTTCGTTTAGGGTCAGTGAATATTACCGGCAGAGCCTCGACACTGTGGGTTTCTACTGATGGGATTGATACACCGAGTTTGTCGAGTAACGGACCGGCTGTCCGCCTGAGGGACTGAGTAAAGACCAGGAGCTGTCTCAGGGCGGCGTAATCTGATGCTGGCAGACGAATAGCATGCTGGCCGGCAAGACAGAGTTCGGCGGTGGGTGATTGGCCCTGCCGGATTCTGGCCCATTCACAGTTGATGCCGGCCTGGACCGCGTGTTGACCGGTCATCACGATTGTGCCGGGAACGGTCGGTGGTTTGGCCAGGTCGGCCAGGCCCAGGCTGTCGAGCATTTCTATTACCCGGGCACGTTTTTCAGCTGTCAAGCCTTCCAACTGTGCCTGCAACTGATCCGTCAGGCTGCCGATCTGTCCGGCGATCTGCTGAAGCTCCGCCTGACCCAGCTGGACGTATTCTCTGCGACTGTGGTTAATCAGTACGAGCTGTTGCTGACGGGCAAGAAATAGAAACTCCCGGCCGGGATGGGTCAGATCGTTCAACCGGATTCGATGGTTACTAATAACCACCAGTAGCCTAGAGGTCTTTCCATTGTCATCTGCACTGAGATAGATCCGGGTCATCGCAGCCGCAGGCATGGAAATAAGAATGCCCAATAGCACTGCGGTGGCCACAAGATAATTTTTTCTAAATGAAACCATCGGGTTACCGGAATCCCTAGATGGAATGATCTGGATACTACGGGTACCGGATCCTAAATCCAAGTTCCTCCGAGTGAACCAGGCGCAGCTCAGGTGCGAGGACACCGTAGTTCAGAGTACTTCAGACACAGGATTCAGGAGGTGACGGGCAGAGTGCTTGAAGGCGATACGAGGGACGGCAGCTGTATTCTTACCGCTATACTGCACTTTTTGATTGCGGTGTTTTGTATTTCGTGCAGGACGCACCAGAAACAGAATGTTGAATTATCCGCAGATTGATCCGGTTGCTTTTTCAGTCGGTCCATTGACCGTCTACTGGTACGGATTGATGTACCTGGCCGGTTTCTTGCTCGGCGGCCTGTTGGGTTTGGTGCGGGCAGGCAGACCCGACTCAGGCTGGACAGCACAGCAGGTCTGGGATCTTGTATTTTACGTTGCGCTGGGCGTGGTCCTTGGTGGCAGGCTCGGTTACGCACTGTTCTACAACGCAGCCCATTATGTGCAGAATCCGGTATCGATGCTTTTCATTTGGAAAGGCGGCATGTCCTTTCATGGTGGGTTGCTCGGTGTGTGTGTTGCGGTGTTTGTCTACGCATGGCGTCACCAGCGGACGTTTCTGTCGGTTGCCGATTTTCTCGCGCCGCTGTGTGCACTGGGGCTCGGCGCAGGGCGACTGGGCAATTTCATCAACCAGGAACTGTGGGGGCGGGTAAGTGAGGTCCCCTGGGCAATGGTATTTCCAGCCGTAGGCCCGCCCGCCCGTCACCCCTCCCAGCTCTACGAGGCGTGTCTGGAAGGTCTCGTCCTATTCGCCATAGTCTGGCTCTACTCTTCCAGGGTGCGCTCACTCGGCAGGGTTTCAGGTCTGTTTCTCGCCGGATATGCGATATTCCGCTTTTTGGTCGAGTTTTTTCGCGAACCGGACGCCCATCTGGGATTCCTTGTTGATTGGTTCTCTATGGGTCAGTTGCTGTGTGTGCCCATGCTGGTGTTCGGCCTGTGGCTGTTGTACCGTCGGAGGCCCGATTCTGTCTGACAGACTGCCCACGGGTTGCCGGACGGGTAAAAATAAACACCTTTTATCGAAGCGACTCAAAATACTGATTAGTGTCGAGATCGAGAACGCATTAAAGTTCCACCGTTGGTTTCACTCCGGACCGGTACGCAGGGTGCCATCTGCAGCCTGGCTAACGGCGATTGCGACCTTAGTTTTTAAAGGCACGGATTTTGATCCAGGTGCTGATGTTCTCAAGGAGAGAAGGAAATGTTGGCCCGTGTACATAATGATCAGTGTCATCCCTGTCACCGCAAGGTCAGAATACCCAGCCTGGGGATATTCCGCATGATTTTCAGCCGCCGTCTCTACAGTTGTCGTATTCGGAACCAGAGGTAATGTCATGTTAACTGTCAATCCGTTTGCCGAACTTTCGGTGTCTATACCACCTGCCTTCATGCAGACTTACATCGTCATCGTGGTGCTCCTGGTCGCCGGCGGCACACTCTTCGACATGATTCACAAAAAAAGTGCAAAGTACTTTTTCAGTGACTGGAACAAAGCGAAGAGCAGCAGCACACGACAGGTCAGCAGTGGAGAGATGGTGTCACTGGCGGTGCAGACGGCGGTTGTAGACGGTTTGATGTCGGGTGAGTTCTGTAATGCACGGCGTAGAACTGCCCACCTGCTGACTATGTATGGTTTCCTGGCTTACGTAATCAGTACCGCCGTCATGGTATTCGGCTATTCCACGCCGTCGACTCTGTCACCGGCCATATGGCCATTACTGTGGCACATTGGCGGCTTGCTGGTCTGTATCGGGGGTTACTGGTTCTGGTTCTTCATTCGGGTCGATGTCGCGGCCGAAGGCAATTCACCGTTCCGGATGGTGCGTGCTGACCTTTTCATCGTTTCGCTTGTGCTCAGTGTGACACTGGGTCTGATCTGGTCGTTTGTACAGGCGATGGGCGGTTCATGGGCAGCCCTGTTGTTTGGTTTGTACCTGGTAGCTACAACGGTGCTCTTCGGATCTGTTCCGTGGTCAAAGTTCTCACACATGTTCTACAAACCTGCAGCGGCTCTCCAGAAAAGGGTCGCGGAAGCAGACGGTTCCAGGAGCAATCTGCCGGCACCTGCAGACAAACCCGAAGTATTCGGCAGGACCAGCCGGACAGTGCAGCATTATTAATCACTCTATCGCCGGACGCTTTCTACAGGAGATTACGAAACATCATGCCGACATTTGTTTATATGACCCGCTGCGACGGCTGTGGACACTGTGTGGACATCTGTCCATCCGACATCATGCACATCGATCAGACCTACCGTCGTGCCTACAACATCGAACCCAATATGTGCTGGGAATGCTACTCCTGCGTGAAGGCCTGTCCGCAAAACGCGATTGATGCTCGCGGATACGCTGACTTTGCACCGCTTGGTCATAGTGTCCGGGTGCTGCGGGAAGAAGCGAAGGCCACGATTTCGTGGAAGATCAGGTTTCGAGACGGCCGAGAAAAGAATTTTGTCTCGCCAATCCGCACCACCGAGTGGGACTCCATTCCGTCACCGGCCGAGCTCGAGCCACCGAGTGCAGAAGCCATGCAGTCCCAGGAGCTCGCGCACGAGCCCGATGCACTCAACGTTCCAGGTGGACTGCCCACGCTGAGGCCCGAGCAACTCAAGCAGGGGGTGGTGTGATGGGCCTGTTTGGTGGTCGCAAAACCATTGTCGTGGATTCGGATGTACTCGTGGTGGGGGGCGGGATGGCCGGCTGCGGGGCGACCTACGAGTCCAGATACTGGGGCAGGGATCTCAAGATAGTCTGTGTAGAAAAGGCGAATATCGAACGCAGCGGTGCAGTCGCCCAGGGCTTGTATGCAATCAACTGCTACATGGGCATGCAGTGGGAGGAAAACCAGCCGGAGGATCACGTCCGCTATGCCCGCAACGATCTCATGGGGCTGGTGCGCGAAGATCTGGGTTACGACATAGCCCGCCACGTCGACGCCTCGGTACACAAGTTCGAGGAATGGGGTCTTCCGATCATGAAGGACCCGGAAACCGGGCGCTATCTGCGGGAAGGCAAATGGCAGATCATGATTCACGGCGAAAGTTACAAACCCATTGTTGCAGAGGCCGCACGTAAAGCCGCGTCTGAAGTCTACAACCGCATTATGGTGACCCACCTGCTGATGGACGAGACGAAGCCCGATCGTGTCGCTGGTGCTGTAGGGTTCAACGTTCGAACAGGAGATTTCTACGTTTTTCGTGCCAAGGCGGTCATCGTATGTGCCGGTGGTGCATCTCATATCTATAAGCCCCGCGCCGTGGGGGAAGGCATGGGACGCACGTGGTACGCACCATGGAGCAGTGCTTCAGCCTACGCTCTGCCGATTCTGGCCGGTGCCAAGATGACCCAGATGGAAAACCGGATCGTGCTGACCCGCTTCAAGGACGGTTATGGTCCGGTCGGTGCTTACTTTCTGCACCTCAAGACCTACACCCAGAACGCCTATGGTGAGGAGTACGAATCCAAATGGTATGACCAGACAAAGGAACTGGTCGGGGATTACATTGACCGGCAGCCGGTACCGACTTGTCTGCGTAACCACGCGTTTCTCGAGGAGGTCAAAGCAGGCCGCGGACCGATCCACATGGTCACCAAGGAGGCCTTTCAAGACCCGCACAAGGAACAGGTCGGTTGGGAAAATTTTCTGGGTATGACGGTTGGCCAGGCGGTAGTCTGGGCCTCTCAGAATATCGATCCCAAGCACGTGAATCCCGAACTGACCACCTCCGAGCCTTATGTCATGGGTTCCCACGCGACCTGCTCGGGGGCCTGGGCGAGTGGTCCTGCCGACTATGCACCGGCCGATTACCAGTGGGGGTACAACCGGATGATGACCGTCGAAGGACTGTTCGGGGCCGGCGACACCATCGGTGGCACAGCCCATAAGTTCTCGTCAGGATCGTTTACGGAAGGCCGAATCGCGGCGAAAGCAGCGGTCAACTATGTGAACGACATGAAAAACGAGCAATTCAAAGTCAGCGAAAAACAGTACGAAGACCTGAAGAAAACAGTCTTCCAGCCCCTGGAGAATTATCAAATTGGTCGCAACGAGATTGTCGCGGGAACCGTTTCACCAAGCTATATACTCCCGCTCAGTGGCCTCCAGCGCCTAGAGAAGATCATGGATGAATACGTTGGTGGAATCAGTGCCAACTACATGACCAACGAGCCGCTGCTGACCCGTGGGCTTGAGCTTTTGGGCATGCTGAAGGAGGACCTCGCGTATCTCGGGGCTGAAGATCTACACCAGTTGATGCGGGCCTGGGAACTCCAGCATCGGTTGCTGGCCTCTGAGTCCGTCACCCGCCACACCATGTTCCGGACCGAAACGCGCTGGCCGGGGTATTATTACCGTGGAGACCATATGCAGCTTAATGATAACGACTGGCACTGCTTTACTTTGTCCCACTACGACAGAGAATCCGGTGATTGGACGATGGAAAAGGCCCCTGTGTATCATATCGTCGACTGAACAAGGCCGGTCATATCGTTTCGGGATCATTACTTTGCTGTGCCCCTACCACTCCCGCTGAATGAAAGTCGTCGTTCTGTCTGACACGCACGGTTTTGTCGATCCCGATATCGCAGAGATGGCCCGCAAGGCTGATATCGTCGTGCATGCAGGGGACATCGGCCGGGCCGAAGTGTTGGACGGTCTCAAGCCGCGCTGTGGCCAACTGTTCGCGGTTGCCGGAAACAACGACACTGAGGCGAAATGGCCGCCCGGCGACTACGCTGTGCTAAAGGCTCTACCCGAGAGTATGGAACTGGACCTGCCCGGCGGGATTCTGGCAGTCGAGCACGGTCACCGAATCTGGGATACGGCAAACTATCACGGAAGGCTTCGCTTGAAGTACCCCGGGGCCAGAGTGGTTGCTTATGGACACACTCATGTCCGGAAGGTCGATAAAGAAAGGCGACCCTGGGTGCTAAATCCCGGAGCTGCAGGTCGTGTCAGAACCAAGGGTGGGGCGTCCTGTCTGCTCCTGACCGTCAATGTAAACCGCTGGCGGGTGCGCACGTATCCGTGTACCTGACAAGCAGGGTACCAGCGAGAATCCGTTGGCAGGGTATGCGTTGTGCAGGCCGCAATCCCCGGGAGTACTACCGGCCTGTTTTCAAGATATCAGAGGAGGGATCAGCTGAATTACCGGTTTTTTATCTGTGATGTGTTTACCGAGGTTCGATTTGGCGGCAATCAACTGGCTGTCTTTCCCGACGCGCGCGGGCTTTCCGACTCGCAGATGCAACAGATCGCCAGAGAGATCAATTTTTCGGAGACCACTTTTGTTCTGCCAGCCGAGAAGGGACACACCCGCCGCGTCCGGATCTTTACTCCGATGATCGAAGTGCCGTTCGCCGGTCATCCCAGTATCGGCACTGTGTTCGTGCTGGCCACAACGGGTGAACTCGGTACCGGCGGCTTACCCCGATCAGTTATTCTTGAGCAGGCTGCTGGGACCGTTCCCGTCAGTATCCAGAAGACCTCCGGTGATACGTTGTGGTGTGAACTCAAAGCACCCGAAACACTTTCCCTGGGCCGGACGGCTGACATCGAGACACTGTCGATCGCGGTGTCACTCAGTGTCGATGATTTTGATACCTCCGTTCATGTCCCTCGCGTCGCTTCGGTGGGCTTGCCGTTTCTCTTTGCCAGGGTCCGAGATGCTGAAACGCTGTCTCGTGCGCGGGTAAACCCTGCGGGATTCGACCAACTCCGGGATTCTGGTCTGGTCTCAGAGGTGCACCTGTACGCCATGAGTTCGGGAACCTTCGATATTCAGGCACGGGTCTTTGTGCCTTCGGACGGACTCTTTGAGGACCCGGCCACGGGCAGCGCCAACTGCGCTCTGGGCGCTTTGCTTGCTCAGCACAATTCGGTTGCCGACGGGGAGTTTGCTTGGACCGTCAGCCAGGGCAGTGAGATTGGCCGGCCCAGCACAATTCATGTGCGGGCCTCCAAGAGGAAAGGCGCCTTGGCGGGCAGCTGGGTCGGCGGTCACTGTGTGATGGTTTCTGAAGGGGAGTTCTATTCCCTATAAATAACAGGTCCTTAGGAAGGGTCGCCTCAAATGAGCTCAGTGGGCCCGGCGATGATTGCAACTGGAGTTTCAATCATCAACACAGCTGTGGAGATGCGGCAAAGTTTGTCGCAGCCAAGGAAACCCAAGCCCAAAAGTAGTATTAAAAAGGACTATTAATTCACCTGAGGCTTGATAAAAAACAAGCCCCGACAACAAGCCGAGACACTCTCAAGCAAACCTAGACAACACGATCGGATTCAAGCGATCTCGCCCGCTCAGTTGAACAAGTTGAACAAACTGTCGATGATATGGTCAGACATTCGCAAGCACTCTGATGAGTCACCGTGGGGGGAGTTGAAGCATTCATGCCAGAAATCATATAGATTGATGCCGTGAAATTCTATTAGATACCAAAGCGACCCAAAAACGGCGATGACCGAAATCGCGCCGATCAATTCCTTCCGCGTGCCTATAAAATTCAATTTGAACCACTTGAATAGCCTACTCATCTCAACGTAACAATCCTTTCTGTCGGTTAGTCCTTACAAGGAAATGTATTGATAAGACCTATTTGGAGTGGATAGGAAAGAGCTACATTCGGCACTTTCTCTACAAACCATTTATTTTCTTCCAAGGTCTTATCCAAGATATCTATTAGGTTTTCACCTGTAAGGGGCATGTCAGGAGGACAAAAATATGGCAATAGTCCGTGATATATACCCAGGACATAGATGACCAAGTCATTATGAGAAAGTTTTTCCTCTTGATATTGCTTGATAGACAAACCAAAAGACCCTGACGACATCAACAACAAACAAAGACCTATTATTGTTTTCTTCATAATGTCCTCCTCGCTGCTTCACGTTCTATGCGCGTGCATAAAATGGGGAAGCAGCGTTAGGTCATCAGTTACAAGCGTGCGCCTGAGGCCTGCTGTCGTCACATACGGTGACCTGCTTCAAATACGCCATTGACTGATTCATTGTCGATTCATCTATCTCGTCAGAGCGTAGCGCGTAAGCCAGCTGAACAGTATAGAAGTTCTCATTCCCGGAAATGGCCTTTACGTATGTGAATTCCGGCTTACTCGTCATCGGATTAGTTGGGCACTTCAGGAACCAGACGGCTACCGAATAATTGTTTTCAAGCCCTTCATGTAACAACATTCCTCCATACTCCGGACAGTCCTCTTTCCATCCATCTGCCATATGATTGAAAAACTCAACCGGATCAAGATTAGGCACATCCTGGACAGTCAATGTCAGCATCTGGCTCCAGTCATTGACGGTTTCACCCTTTGGTACCCATTCCCGGATAAAGAAGGATTGATCACCATCCTCAAAGCCCTCTTCAAACCCGGGGGGTAAGTCAAAATAAATGTCTTCAGAGTTGTCCTGGGCATGTGCGACACAGACGAGCAAGAACGTCAGGAAAAGCACCAAACCCAGTATTGGGATTTGCTTAACAGATATTGGGTGATACATCATTTCTTCCTCCAGCCGTCAACACTCCAAAACTATACGCTGGCGACCACCGACCAACTCTTCAAGATAATCTGACCATACCTTCAGCCCTTCAGCCTTCTCGTCCTTGAAGTCATGCAGGTTATAACGAGAAACCACGCCAGGTAACCCGTGGTTTGCTATCCGATCTGGCAGCAGGACATCACCTGTTAGTCTAGCTATGTTAGTCAGACACGTCCGTCTAGCGGCATGCAGTCTGAGGTCAGTATAACCATAGAGGGGCCACCTAATGCCTGTAATCGTAGGCTTATCCCACTTCCCCTTTAGAGATGCTTTATCAGCGACGCGACTTTCTATATAGACTAGTGGGGTAAAATGTCGTTCACTGTTGTTCGCCAGCGAGAAACAGCCAGGTCTCGATCACCGAATCCGGGTTTAGAGAAACCGTGTCTATACCCTGGTCCATCAGCCAGCGAGCGAGGTCCGGGTGATCAGACGGGCCTTGCCCGCAGATTCCGACATATTTACCGTGATTCCGACAGGCGCTGATGGCCTGGTGCAGAAGGGTCTTGACGGCGGAATCCCGTTCGTCGAACAGGTGTGCGATATCCGCGGAGTCGCGGTCCAGGCCCAGTGTCAGCTGGGTCAGGTCATTCGAGCCGATCGAAAACCCATCGAAGTGCTCCAGAAACTGTTCCGCCAACAGGGCGTTGGCAGGAATCTCACACATCATAATCACCTTGAGGTCGTTGACCCCACGTTTCAAGCCGTTCGTCTCGAGCAGCGTTACGACTTCTTCAGCTTCCCGAACGGTCCGCACGAAAGGCACCATGATCCAGAGATTGGTCAACCCCATCGTATCGCGAACGTACTTCAACGCCCGGCACTCCAGATCAAAACAGTCCCGAAATCCGGAATGCAGATACCTGGAAGCACCCCGCAGGCCGAGCATCGGGTTCTCTTCGTGGGGTTCGAACTGCTCTCCGCCGATCAAGTTGGCATATTCGTTGGATTTGAAATCGGACAAGCGGATGATGACGGGATCCGGTGAAAAGGCCGCGGTGATTGTGGAGACACCTTCGGCGAGCTTGCCGACAAAGAATTCAACCGGGTCAGCATAGCCGGCGCAGGCTCTGTCGATCTGAAGACGAATGGATTCAGGCATCAAGGGGTAGTTGAGCAGGGCCTTGGGATGGATTCCAATGGTGTTGTTAATGATGAATTCCAGCCGGGCAAGTCCCACACCGGCATTGGGAAGTCTCTGGAAATCAAACGCGCGGTCGGGATTCCCGACATTCATGGTGATCTTGAACGGCAGCTCCGGCATCGTTTCTAGCATGATCTTTTCAACGTCGAAGGCTAGACTGCCCCGGTACACAAGTCCGGTATCCCCCTCTGCGCAACTGACCGTGGCTGTTTCGCTGGTCGCCAGGGTCTTGGTCGCGTCTCCGCAACCAACCACGGCCGGGATACCGAGTTCCCGGGCGATGATGGCGGCATGGCAGGTCCGGCCGCCTCGATTTGTGACGATAGCGGCAGACCGCTTCATTACGGGTTCCCAGTCAGGGTCGGTCATTTCCGTGACCAGGACGTCTCCCGGCTGGACCTGGTCCAGTTCGGTGATCGATCGGACCACACGAACCGTGCCGACACCTATTTTTTGGCCGACGCTACGCCCTTTAGCCAGAACGGGGCCCGTCTCTTTCAGGTGATACCTTTCCAGGGATTGTGCTGCTGCCTGGCTTTTGACGGTTTCCGGGCGGGCCTGGAGGATGAAAATCTCACCCGTTTCGCCATCGAGTCCCCATTCCACATCCATGGGCTGACCGTAGTGTTGTTCTATGGTCACTGCCATACGGGCCAGTGCTTCCACCTGCTGGTCATCGAGCGAAAACCGTTGCTTTTCTGAAGGCGTCGTATCGATGACTCGCGTCGGCGTGGCGTCACTTTCCCCGGCATAGATCATTTTGACTGCTTTGCTGCCGATCTGGCGGCGCAGAATGGCGGGTCTTTCCGCAGCCAGCGTGGGTTTGTGCACGTAAAATTCATCCGGGTTGACTGACCCCTGTACAACGCATTCGCCCAACCCCCATGAAGCGGTAATAAAGACGGCATCGCTGTAGCCGGATTCGGTATCCAGCGTGAATATCACACCGCTGGCGCCAAGATCACTCCGGATCATCCGCTGTATTCCCACGGAAAGGGCAACCTCTGCGTGGGCATAGCCTTGATGTGTCCGGTAGGCAATGGCCCGATCGTTGAAGAGGGACGCGAACACCTTGCGGACGGCCACAAGAACATTGTCTATACCGCACACATTGAGGAAGGTTTCTTGCTGCCCGGCAAAAGAAGCTTCGGGAAGGTCTTCTGCAGTGGCCGAGGATCGAACGGCAACGGAAACATCCCCGGAAGAACTCAGTCGGCCATAGGCGTCACGTATTGCCCGTTCCAGTTCCCGGGGAAGTGGTGCTTTCAGTAGCCAGCCGCGGACGGTTGCGCCAGCGCGGGTGAGCTGCTGTAAGTCCTCAGCGTCCAGGTTGTCCAGAAGAGCGTTAATGCGCTCGGCCAGAGAACTTTCCGCCAGGAAGTTGTGGTACGCACAGGAGGTGACTGCAAATCCTCCCGGAACCTGAATTCCGGCCGACGACAGACGGGAGATCAATTCACCCAGTGAGGCGTTTTTGCCGCCAACCCGGGCGACATCGCTCATACTGACTTGGTCTAATGAAAGAATGAGTTCATTCACTTACAGATCCTTTTAGTGGACAATAACGGCCGTATTGTGGTTTCCAAGCGATCCTTGACCTGGCGTGGCCGGGCATCTTCGCTTTGAACTGTTCATCTCATTGCCTATTTTGCTTTATGGAATGCGTGCGAGGCTAGACTGACTTGTCTGATAGATCAGTTTTTATCGTCTCAGACCGAACCGGGATTACGGCAGAAATCCTGAGTCACAGCCTGTTGACACAATTTCCGGAGGTTAATTTTCACACCCGGGCACTGCCGTTTGTTGATTCCAGAGAGAAAGTAGATGATGCCGTTTGCCAGATCAATGCGGCGGGAGAAACCGACGGGGCCAGGCCCTTGGTCTTTGTGACATTCGTCGCCGCCGAGTTGAGTGATCGGATTCGGAGTGCCGACGCGTTCTTTGTCGATCTTTTTGACACCTTCCTGAAACCCCTGGAAAAGGAACTCAACCTGGAATCCAGCCACACCGTGGGTCACAGTCACGGTGTAGTCGATCCTGATCGGTATACCTCACGAATCAGCGCCGTGCATTACGCGATGGACTGCGATGATGGTGTCAGCATCGATGACTATAATCGTGCAGATCTGATTCTTGTGGGCGTGTCCAGAACCGGTAAAACACCGGTCTGTCTGTATCTCGCCATACATTTTGGTCTTTTTTGTGCGAACTATCCTTTAACCGAGGAGGATTTTGCCGATGGTGATCTGCCGGGACTGCTCCATCCTTTCAGGCGCCGGCTGTTCGGTTTGACGATTGATCCGCTGCGTCTTCAGCAGATTCGCCACGAGCGCAGGCCCGGCAGTCGTTATGCTGATGCGCAACAGTGTGATTATGAGATTCGACAGGGACTGGCAGTGTTCAACCGTCATTCGATCCCATTTGCAGATACGACCCAGATGTCCATTGAAGAGATCGGGACGATGATTCTTCAGAAAATGCAGATCCGTCGGGAACTGGGCTAACCCAGAAAGGGTATCAGTGTGACTGGCACGACACATCGCATTGGTTTCGTTAGCCTGGGCTGCCCGAAGGCACTCGTCGATTCAGAACGTATTCTGAGCCAACTCCGGGCCGAGGATTATGCGATCTGTGACAGTTACCAGGATGCTGACCTCGTCGTGATCAACACCTGTGGTTTTATTCAGAGCGCCGTGGACGAGTCGCTGGAAGCCATCAGTGAAGCGCTGGATGAAAACGGGCGGGTGCTCGTAACAGGCTGTCTTGGCAGTCGGGCTGAAGAACTCCACCAGCGTTTTCCCGCCTTGATTGCAGTGACGGGACCGGATTCCCGTGAGGCCGTAATGGAGGCGATTCACGAACACCTTCCCCCAATACGCCACCCCTTCTACTCTGTATTGCCGCCGGGCGGGATAAAGCTCACTCCCCGCCATTATGCTTACCTCAAGATTTCCGAGGGTTGTAACCACAAGTGCACGTTCTGTGTGATCCCTTCCATGCGCGGTCGCCTTGTCAGCCGTCCTGTTTCTGATGTCCTCGACGAGGCCGAGGCACTGGCCGAGGCGGGTGTCAAGGAACTTCTTGTGGTTTCACAGGACACCAGCGCCTATGGTGTCGATCTGCGTTACCAGACCGACCTCAGGCTGGGCCTGCCAATACGGACTCATATTACGGATCTTGCCCGGTCTCTGGGTGATCTCGGAATGTGGATACGCCTGCATTACGTCTATCCATACCCGCACGTCGATGACCTGGTTTCTCTGATGGTCGAAGGCCTGGTGCTGCCTTATCTGGATGTGCCGTTTCAGCATTCAAGCCCGCGAATACTGAAGCTGATGAAAAGGCCAGCCAGCGGCGAAGACAATCTTGCCCGCATTCACCACTGGCGGGAAGAATGTCCGGAGCTAGTCATACGCAGTACGTTTATTGTCGGTTTTCCTGGGGAGACGGAACAGGACTTCCGGGAACTCCTGATATTCATTCGTGAGGCGGAACTCGACCGGGTGGGGTGTTTTGCCTATTCTCCGGTAGACGGGGCGGTGGCCAATAAACTGCCTGATCCCGTCCCGGATGAAGTCCGTGAAGAACGGCTCGCCGAGTTCATGGCGGTACAGGAGCAGGTATCCATGGAGCGACTGCAGCGGCGGATAGGTGAACACTGCACGGTTCTGGTGGACGGTCCGACAGACGATGGTGTTGTTGCCCGCAGTGCCGGTGAATCCCCAGGCGTCGATGGTGTCGTTCTGATACAAGGTGATCGAACCCTAAAGCCCGGTGAATTCGTTGATGTCAGAATCACAGGTGCTGGCCCTCACGACCTCTTTGCAGAACATCTGCACGAGCCCCACCGCGGTGTCAGAGAGGGTAGTGGGATTCCCGAATAAGCGCGGTGCCAAAATAGGCGCCGCAATTTCTGCACTGCCTACGACAGCGCCGTAAAGGATCTGGAAGGCTTTTTAATGCCGATCTACGAGTTCTACTGCGAGGACTGCCACACGATCTACAGTTTCTTTTCACGGCGTGTAAATACCGAGAAACACCCCGGATGTCCGGACTGCAGCCGATCGGCGCTGACCCGCCAGGTTTCGATGTTCTCGTCGCCCCGTAGCGGAGATGACCGGGCCGATGAGCCACCGGCCGATCTTGATCAGGCGGGTCTGGAACGGGCCATGGCATCCATGTCTCAGGATTTAGTTGGTATGGATGAACAAAATCCGCGCCAGGCTGCAAGTGTCATGCGACAGCTCTTCGATGCAAGTGGCCTGAGAATTGGCGCTACTATGGATGAAGCAATTGAGCGCCTAGAAGCCGGGGAGGATCCCGACAGAATCGAGGCAGAACTGGGTGAGGCGCTGCAGGACGGTGATCTGTTCCAGACTACACCACGACAGTTGATCCATGACATCCGTCGAAAACACTTGCCGCCGCGGGTCGACGAAACGCTTTACGAACTCGACGCCTAAAGAGATCACCTCCACCGGGGGTCCGATATAATCGCGGCCCTTTGTGGGCAGCCGACCGTATTTCATGGACGACTATCAGAATCAGGTCAAACGCCGCCGTACCTTTGCCATCATCTCCCATCCAGATGCAGGCAAAACAACACTGACGGAAAAATTTCTTCATTACGGCGGTGCCATTCAGGCAGCGGGTACGGTGCGCGCCCGTAAATCCGGCCGTCACGCCACGTCGGACTGGATGAAGATGGAAAAGGAACGTGGCATCTCGGTTACCTCTTCAGTGATGCAGTTCGAATACCGGGACTACGTCGTCAATCTGCTCGACACGCCCGGGCACGCGGATTTTTCAGAGGATACCTACCGGACCCTGACGGCGGTCGATTCCGCCCTGATGGTGATTGATGTTGCCAAAGGTGTGGAGGAGAGGACCATTAAACTGATGGAGGTCTGCCGGCTGCGCGCCACGCCGATCATGACTTTTGTCAACAAGCTGGACCGGGAGGGCCGTGAGCCCGTGGAACTCATCGACGAGGTTGAATCTGTTCTCGGCATTGAGTGTGCGCCGATGACCTGGCCGGTCGGTACAGGACGCCATTTCCGTGGTATCTACCGAATCTATGACGATACCGTCAACCTGTTTGAGCGCCGTGGGCAGTCGGCGGGGTCTGCCAGAATGGTCAAGGGACTCGCAAACAGCGAACTGGACGATGAAATCGGGTCGCAGGCTGATGTTCTGCGTGAAGAGGTTGAGTTACTCGCTGGGGCCAGCAACCAGTTTGATCTAGGGGCCTACCTGCAGGCGCGGCAGACCCCAGTTTTCTTTGGTTCGGCACTGAGTGGAGAAGGGACGGATGAGTTGATTGATTCATTTGTCGATTACGCGCCTCCCCCGGGTGCCCGGCATGCCGGTTCACGGGAAGTCGACAGTTCAGAGGAATCCTTCACCGGTTTCGTGTTCAAGATCCAGGCCAACATGGATCCGTCACACCACGACCGCGTCGCGTTTGTCCGTATCAATTCGGGCACCTACCTGCCCGGCATACGTTTGAAGCACGTCCGTGCAGAGCGTACAACGCAGTTTCACCGGGCCATCACTTTCCTTGCATCCCGCCGGGAATCCGCAGACATGGCTTTTGCCGGTGACATTATCGGTCTTCACAATCACGGGACCATCCGTATTGGAGACACCTTTACAGCAGGGGAAGACCTTAAATTCAGCGGTGTGCCGAATTTCGCACCGGACCTTTTTCGGCGGGTCCAGCTGAAAGACCCCCTCCGGACAAAATCACTGAACAAAGGACTGGACCAGCTCAGTGAGGAGGGTGCCAGTCAGGTGTTCAGGCCGCTCGATTCCAACGAGGTTGTACTCGGTGCGATCGGGTTGCTTCAGTTTGACGTCGTGGCACACCGGCTGCGTCATGAATACGGCGTCGAGTGCACCTTCGAGGCGGTCCCGGTCGCCACTGCCCGGTGGATTGTCTGTGAAGATAACCGCCATCTGGAGGAATTTACGCGACGATCGCGCCAGAATCTGGCATTGGACGCCAGCGGTGCGTTGGCTTACATCGCGCCGAATGCGGCCAATCTGCGTCTGGCCGTCGAGCGGTGGCCGGACGTGGAGTTTAGAGATACCAGAGAATTATAAAATAAAAAATAATCTATTTTATAATATAATTATATTAGGTCTATCGACTTAAAAGCGTAACCACCTGGGTCGGGTAATGGTCTCATCTGTCGGCCCTGTCCTTCTGTCATCGACTGAGCAGTCGCCTGCCCGGTCCGGTCTGACGTCCGTTAGACTACGGCCCCTTGAAATTTCTCCGGAGAATGTTGATGACGAAACTTCGAATGCTTGTGGTATCTGCTGGTGTCGGTTTAAGCGCGCTGGCGACGCAAGCCGTTTCAGCTGACGGCGAGGCCGTTTATAACAGCGGATGCCTCGCTTGCCACATGACGGGAGTTGCGGGTGCACCCAAGGTCGGGGACGTTGAAGCCTGGGCACCGCGAATTGAGCAGGGCATAGAATTGCTCTATGAGCGTGCTATCCAGGGGTTCCAGGGCGCTACAGGCGTGATGCCGGCCAAGGGTGGTTTCGCCCACCTGAGCGATGAAGACGTCATGGCGGCGGTCGATTATATGGTCAGCAATTCGCAGTAAGACTTAATCCGCAACAGCGGAGGTCGCCCGTCCTCACCTTAACCGACCGTTCGGGAAATCGGATCTTCCAATCACGGCTGTCGTTTCCCGGGCAGTGCCGTCAACTGTGCTGTTCGAGTGCGTGTTCCGTCTACACTACGGGCTCAATCAGGGCTGCTCTAGAAAGCCTTTAAGCGCGCGATACAGGTAGCCCGGATCCTTGCTTCCGGTGATCTCCCGCAGTGAGTGCATCGCGAGCTGTGGTGCACCAACATCGACCGTGCTGACGCCCAGCTCAGCAGAGGTGATTGGGCCAATTGTGCTGCCGCAGGCCATATCGCTGCGCATGGCGATACTTTGCACTGGAACGTTCAATTGCTGACACAGGTCTTTGAAGATCGCAGCACTTCGACTGTTGGTCGCATAACGCTGATTTGCGTTGTACTTGATCACGGGGCCGCCATTAAGTGAAGGGCGGTGCTGCGGATCGTGCTTGTTCTCATAATTCGGATGTACGGCATGCGCGTTGTCCGCAGAGATCAGTATCGACTGATCCATGGCTCGATCCATGGCCTCTCCTGTGCCGCACAGCCGCTCGAGCACTGAGCGCAGAAATGGCCCCTGAGCGCCGCTGGCCGAAAGGCTACCGACCTCCTCGTGATCATTGCAGACCAGTACGGCACCCCGCTTCGTCGTACTGTCTGTCAGGCTGCGGCATCCGGCGTAGCAGCTGAGCAGATTGTCCAGTCGCGCCGAAGCGATGAAATCGTTGTCCAGGCCGACGAGCGCAGGTGACTGGAAATCGTAGCAGCTGATTTCATAGTCCAGAATAGTCTCAAACCTGGGTCCGCTGTCCTCGCGGGACAGTTGATCGAGCAGCAGCTTTCGAAAGTCACCCCCGCCCTCAGTGCCAGAACCCAGCAACAGCACCACTTCTTCGTGTGGGTTGATTGTCCGCTTGTTGTGCACCTGTCGATTCAGGTGAATGGCAAGGCTGGGCACGGTCGCAACGGGGCGGCGGAAATCGATCAGCTGACTGCCGATGCTGCCGTCCCCAAGCCGACCGGTTACCCGCCCGGCGAGGGACAGGTCCCGGTCGAACCAGGGCCCGAGTAGCACACCCCCATAAATTTCGACACTGAGTTGAAAGCAGCCCTGCCGGATCATTTCTGGTGCCGGTTTGACCTTCAGGCATGGACTGTCCGTATGGGCTCCGATCAGTCGGAGACCCTGTTCGGCGGGAGACCCACTGCCGGTTCGCAGTGCAATGAGGGAGGACCCATTCCGCGTTACAAAATATCCTCTCCGGGGTTCGAGTTGCCAGGCATCTTCCTCCTTCAGACGAACGAAATCGGCAGCCACCAGCATTTCAGCCATCTGTTCAACGGCATGGAATGGCGTGGGTGAGCGGCCTAGAAAGTCCAACAGCCCGTTATTGAAATTCTGATCGGTCATACGCTGATACTCTTGTAGTTGTTCGGTTCAACCTGGGTGTCCGGCTTGATGACACCTTCCGGAAGCCAGGTGACGGGTGCATGCTTGGCACCCAGTACACTGAAGTCAAACAGTGCAGGGTCAGCAAGTTGGCTCGGGGATACGCTGGTGATACTACGAAAGATGTTTGCGATCCGGCCAGGATGCTGCTCTTCCCACTGCGCCAGCATACGCTTGACTGCCTGGCGCTGCAGATCATCCTGGGACCCGCACAGATTGCACGGAATGATCGGGAAGTCACGCAGAGTCGCATAACGTGCGATGTCTTTCTCGCTGCAGTACGCCAATGGACGGATAACGATGTTGTCACCATCGTCACTGAGCAGTTTAGGCGGCATTGCTTTGAGACGGCCACCGAAGAACATGTTGAGGAAAAGCGTCTCTACGATGTCGTCCCGGTGATGACCCAGCGCGATTTTGGTCATACCCCATTTTTTTGCAAAACTGTAGAGAATCCCTCTGCGCAGCCTTGAGCAAAGCCCGCACATGGTCTTGCCCGCCGGTATCACCTGCTGGACCACGCTATAGGTATCCTGGTCAATGATCCGGTAATCGACACCGGTCCCGGAAAGATAGCCTTCAAGGTCGGCGGTTGGAAACCCCGGCTGGTTCTGATCGAGATTCACTGCCGTCAGGGAGAAATCGATCGGCGCTCTCATCTTAAGACGTACGAGAAGGTCAAGCAGGGTAAATGAATCCTTGCCACCTGAGATGCAGACCATCACGTGATCGCCTTGTTCGATCATGTTGTAGTCCTCTATGGCTCGGCCGGTATTTCGCCTAAGGCGTTTTTCGAGCTTGCGCAAGGCAAGGCTGGGTGTCGTGTTGGTCCTGCTCATCGGTTCGTTTGAAGTCTCTGTTAATTGAAGTCCCAGCAACGCCGCACTGGGTTGCTTTGTGTTAGGGTCATGAACTGAATCTCTGGTAAGCGGATCATACACACGGACGAGCTTTCTTGCGGCGGCTTCTCAAAGTTCTTTCCTGGGTCCTGGCCGGCCTCGTTCTGCTCCTGTTGAGCACCGCACTGGTCGTCCAGTGGGTCGACTGGAACCGCCATCGGGATGTGGTTGCAGGCTGGTTGGCTTCCGCACTCGGCCGCTCTGTGGTCATTGAGGAACGGTTCACGGTCCAGTTATTTCCAAATGCCAGACTGGATATCGCCGGTCTACGCATCGGCAATCCTGAAGGGAATTACCGAGCCGGTTTCCTCAGCATCGGCGAAGTCAGCATAGCACTGGACATGAAGGCTGTGCTGTCCGGTCTTGTGCGGATCCGGGAAGTCCGTGTCGACAGACCAGTCCTGCATCTACAAAGAAGCGATACTGGCCATCCCAATTGGCGCTTCAGGCCAGCGGCTTCAACTGGAGAGTCCGGGCGCTTCAAGGTGATTACCGAGCAGGTTTCGGTAACGCAGGCCGAACTGAATTTTCGACCTCGCAACGAAAAATATAGCCAGCGCCTGACGATTGCAGATTTGGAGTACCGGCTGCCGGTGTCCAGCGGCGGCGGCCGTGTCCGACTGCTGGGCGAACTCAACGGTACGTCTTTGACGCTGGAAGGGATGCTCGGCTCCATCGAGCAACTCGCTGTAGGTACCCTCAATCCCGTCGAGATCACCCTCAAGGCGGGGACGACGAGTGCCTCAGTCCGGGGCTCGGTCAACAATCTCTTTGGAAACCGGTCACTGGCCCTTGATATTGAGGCATCCGGCGAACATTTCGGTGATTCGGTGGGATTGTTCTTCGCGGACCTTGCGCCGTCAATTGATGCGTTGTTTGCTGGCCAGATCCAGGCAACGGGAAACCTGGTGGGTTGGCCAGGACGGGGTCTCAGAGTAGAGGGGTTGCAGGCGGCTCTGTCGGCACCCCAGACAAACATGACAGCTGAGGGTGTCATCGAGCTCGATCCGGCGGATCTCAAAAGGAACGGTTCAATGGTCAAGATTCGGCTGCGTGCGGACACTCCCAGTATCCGGGAACTGGTGGCCCTTTTTGGACCACAGTTGCCTATTAATGCAAATGCTTCTGCTAGCGGTGAGCTCGTGGGAGGTGTCGGGAATTTTGGGATCGAGCAGCTTCAGGTCGTTGTCGATGGGGAAGTTCTTGAGTTGACTTCGACCGGTCGTATCTCGTCCGTGGGTGCCCGCACGGGTCCGCAGCTGGACCTGCAGTTTGCGGCAGAGTGCAGTGCACTGGAGTCGGCCCTGGAGGAGTTCGGACTCGAGGTGCCGATTAAAGGTACGGCCACCGCCCGCGGCAAACTAACCGGCGGGCGCGGCAGCTACGCCCTCGAAGAATTGTCGATGGCGTTCCAGGGACGCCATATCGCGTTGAAGACCTCCGGCCAGATCACCCAGTTGGGTAGAGGCGGGCCTGAACTGAATGTTCGAATCGAGGCAACGTCAGACAATGTTCGGCCTATCGTCGAGGGCCTGGGTTATCCCATGCCCTTTGACGCCCCGGCACGGGCACTGGGCGTGCTGGCAGGTACGCCGGGAGAATTTCGTTTTGAGGGGCTGAAGCTGGACATGGACAACGAGCTGCTGACAGCGCAGGTAACAGGTGAAATCCTGAATCTGGGAAAAAACGGTCCGGAACTGGATCTTGCGTTTGATCTGGAATCCGGGCGTGTACAGGCGCTTGCTGAGCAATTCGGTTATCCCCTGCCGGTCGATGGGCGGGCTGCAGCCCGCGGTGCCCTTCTGGGCAAACCAGGACAGATTCGTCTACGCGCCGAATCGTTGAGTTTTAAGGGTGATCTGATCTCGTTTGACGCTTTGGGAGAGCTCTGGCTACCCCGGGCGGGGTCTACCAGCACCCGGCTGGAGTTTAACGCTGCAACAGAAGATGCCGAAGCGCTGCTCGCCGTGCTCGGGTACCGAATACCCGTCATTCATGCGGCCCGAGGTCAGGGAATCCTGCTTGAATCTTCCGGAGCGTATTCGGTCGAGGAACTGCAGTTTACTGCCGAAGGACCTGCACTCACTGTGTCCGCCAACGGAGCGGTGACCCGGTTGGGTCTCGATCCGGAGTTCGACCTGTCGGTCAGCGCTGTTGCAGACGATGTCGTGGAGATTGTCCGAAAGCTTGATCTTGATCTTGATCTTGAGACTTTCGCTGGGCTGCAGATCAGCGCGGGTACAACCTTTCGCCGATCTAAAGGAGAGTTGAGCATCGACACCATCACAGGTTCTCTGTCTGGTGCCGGCCTGCAGGGTTCGTTTTCCGGCAATATGCATTCGCCGCGGGCCCCCACGTTGGCCAGTGTAACGCTTTCTGTGAGGGTCGATGATCTCAACCGGTGGGCACCGTGGCTAGCCGTCGCTTCGCAAGATGCGTTGCCGGCAGAGTTTGAGTTGAGTCTCGTCGGGTCGGATGACAGCACATTACCGTACGTGTTTCTGGGGTCGGTGACATCCGGTGAGGTCGATGCCAGTCTGAATGGACAGTTGTCAGCCCTAAGCCCGAATTCGGCCCTAGATGCGGTGATCCATATTAAAGCCGGGTCCATCGCCGACCTGGGCAGACTGCTGGGCCGAGAACTGTCGGAGTCGGCGGCATTGGCTGCCACCTTTCGGCTTGCCCGTAATGAAGGACTCGCCCAGCCGCTTGCCGTTGATCTTCAGATCGACACCAGTGCGCTGCACGCGAAGCTCAGCGCCGAGGTTCCCTTACCGCCAAAGGCCGGTTTTCCGATCCAGACGGCATTTCGTTCGGAGTCCCTGGCAGATTTGTCACAAATTGGCTTGCCGGGTAGTCTCCCTGCTACGGGTCCTCTTAATTTCTCGGCGAGAATCACACCCACGGCCGAGGGTATTCAGCTGGACGATATTCAGCTCACGGTAATGGGCAGTGGTACAGCACAATCGGATCGACCCAGCGATCTTCGTGGCTCACTGACGTACCGCCCAGCCCAGGGTCCGAAGCATCCCGTCCGCATCAGCGGTGACCTTCAGTCCGACCATTTTGATCTAGCCCGTCTGACGGGAACGCCAAACCCTGAAGATGGACCCAAGTCGTCAAAGCAGGCGAAAGCGGATGCGACGCCCAAAACGCTTGTCTTTTCGGACACCCCGCTGCCTCTGGAGTGGATCAGGGAGGTCGAGATCGCCATCGATTACGGCGCGGATAGTCTCGTCATCCCTCATCTGCCGGTTGAGGAAGTACGGGCTCACCTGTTGGTTGATCAGGACCGGCTGCGTGTGGAGACCCGGACCGGGCGGGTGGCGGCGGGAGACTTTTTCCTGAAACTCGGGTTGGATGGACGATCGGACACATTTGAGTCGAATCTGGTTCTGAAGATTGACGGTCTCCAGGTCGACCAGTTGCCTGGAATTAAGGACAAGAGACTGAACCTCAAGGCCAGTATTGACATGGACTTAGCACTCGCCGGGACGGGTCCTTCGCCGCACCAGATCCTGTCCGATTCCAATGGCCATGCCTATTTCGGAATATCCGAGGGGCGGATACCGGCTTCAGGCCTGCAGCTTTTTACCGGTTCACTTTTCCGGGAGATTCTTCATGCAATGAATCCATTGAAGAAGGATAAAGATTTCCAGGAGATACAATGCGGCTCTATAGGGTTTAGGATCGTTGACGGCGTTGCGATCTCCAGAGGTTCGATTGTGATCCAGACCCCAGAAGTTTTGCATGAGATCCGGGGAGGTGTCCGATTCAGAGACGAGGCCCTGCTGCTCGCCTTGATGCCGCACGCACGCAAAGGGATAGGCATCTCGGCGGCTTCTGTTTTTAATCCACTGCGGCTGGGTGGCACCCTGAGACATCCGGTAACCGAAGTAGACGAACAGGGACTGTTCAAAACACTGGCGTTTGGGATCGGTAGTGGCGGTGTATTTTTCGTGATCGAAGGCCTGACCAACCGTTTTATCAAGGGGAAAGGGGGTTGCGAAAGAGCAAAGGGGGCTTATGCCGAGCTCCTGGAGCAGCCTCCCGAGATCCTGCAGGATTCGATAAAGTTCGGGATGAATGAATCGACGACCGTCAAGGAAAAACCAAAAGACGATCGCTGAGTACTCGTTCCTACAGAGGGTTCTCACTGTCGTTCCCGGAGGTGCTGAATCGTGGCCATACATTTTTCTGCGGGTGAATTACAACAACGACGTGACCGGCTTTGTAGCGACCTGCAAAAGCTGGGATTGAATGGCGTGCTGCTCTTCCGTCAGGAGAGCATGTACTATCTGACAGGTTACGAGTCGTTCGGTTACTGTTTTTTCCAGTGCATGGTTCTGGGTGTGGATGGACGCCTCGCACTGCTCACCCGCTCGCCGGACCTGCGCCAAGCCCGGCATACTTCTGTTGTCGATGACGTCCGGATCTGGGTGGACGGCGTCGGCGCATCACCGGCGCAACAGCTCAAGGAACTTCTCCATGACCTGGGCTGGCAGGACTCAGCGCTGGGGATAGAACTTGATGCAGTCGGACTGACCGCCCGCCGCTGGGATGACGTGCGCAGGACATTGGACGGGTCATTCCTACTGTCTGATGTTTCGGAACTGACCGCGAGAATGCGCATGGTCAAGAGCCCGAGCGAACTCGGCTATGTTGAACGGGCTGCCCAGCTGGCGGACGAGGCACTGGATGCTGCCATAAACATGACCGGTGCCGGTGCGGATGAAGGCGATATTTTGGCTGCCATGCAGGGCGCGGTCTTCAGCGGCGGGGGAGATTACCCTGGCAACGAGTTCATCATCGGTTCGGGTAAGGATGCTCTGTTGTGCCGTTACCACAGCGGACGCCGGTCGCTTGATGCGACTGATCAGTTGACCCTGGAATTTGCCGGAGTCTATCGCCGCTATCATGCCTGCCTGATGCGCACGCTGGTTGTGGGTGAACCGACCCGCTTGCAGCAGAATATGCACAAAGCGTGTGCTGATGCGATGGAGGCCTGTTTGGATAAGGTCAGACCGGGCTCTGCCATGGGCGAGGTGTTTGATGCGCATGCCCGCGTGATGGACCAAAGCGGCATGGCGGAACACCGCCTCAACGCCTGCGGTTACAGTCTCGGCGCAACGTTCACACCGACCTGGATGGATTACCCAATGTTCTACAGCGGCAATCCGGAACGGATCGTTACCGGTATGGTGCTATTTCTGCATATGATACTTATGAACAGCCCCGAGGAAATAGCCATGACGCTGGGACAGACCATCCGTGTGGACGAATCTGGTCCTGTTCGGCTCAGTCGACACGATAGCGCATTGATCCGATGTTGAGTAACCCAACCGGTCGGATTCGGAGGTCACGCCGGTCCGGTATCCCGTTCTGCTGTCCACCAGACAGGTGATTCATTGTGATGCCTGAATGGGAAGAAGAGCGGGCTTTTCTGCAGAGCCTGTCGCGCCGTTCAGGCCTCGTGCTTTTGTATCACGGCCTGTTCGGCAGTGTGCCCAAAGATCTGGAACAGGGACTCCACAACGTCTGTCCCGATGCGTTGTACAGGCAGCTCGACACTATCGGTCGCTTTTTCCGTTTCGTCACAATTGACGAGTATTGTCTGTCGGCGGACCGGATCGGCCTGGCAACGGTCACATCCGATGATGGCTACCGCTCGGTGATTGAAGAGGGCCTGCCAGTGTTCGAGGCGCTGGATGTTCCGGCTGCCTTGTTTATTAACCGGGATTTTGTCTGTGGCGGGGTCTTCTGGCGGGATAAGGTTCGGTTTCTCATCAACAACAACCTGGTAGAGACGTTTGAACAGAGCCATGGCCGGGAATTTGTCCGGGATACCGGCCAGGTTTTCTATCACTACACCAAAGATTTCCGGAACAACTCCTGCCAGGTGGAGACTGCAATTGACGATTTCCTTGCCGATCATAGAATCGAGCTGGATCTGCAAAAGACCTATGTTTCACAGGGAGAATTCGCAGAGCATCATCCGCTTTTGTGTTTCGGCAGCCATACGGTCAGCCACTACGTACTGGCTTCGCTGTCACCTGAAGAGCAAGCCCGTCAGATCGAGGAGAATCTTGAATTTCTGCGCTCGCAAAGCGGCCTGACGGTGACCGATGTTCTGTCTGTTCCTTTCGGCGAACAGCAGGATTACAATCGCGCAACGGTGGCGCTAGCGAGAGAGATCGGGCACAGCGCCTTGCTGTTGAGCGAAGGACGATTGGATGTCTCCACAGCCCACGCTGGGACCAGCCTGAAGGCAATCGGCAGGATCATGCCCAGGGAGAACGGCTTCATGGCGACTCTCATAAAAGCAGACTACAAGACGGTCAGGTCATTCCACTGACCGGACTCCGGAGCCATAGAACAAGACCATGGCAGGTGCCGATCGCACGTCTTCTGGGTCCGGCCGCATGGGGGGCCGAGCGGCAAGACGGGCATTGCGCGCCGCGCCTGTTCCCCGGGAGGAGCGGGCGGTCCGGCCGGGTCAGTCCGGCGGCCGGTACCAGCCGCTTACCGAATCCGAAGTCGAGCGCATTCACCAGGCAGCCCTGGAAGCGCTTGAGCAGATCGGAATTGCCAACGCCATTCCTTCCTGCCGGGAATTGATCGTAGGGGCAGGCGGTTCTGCGACCGAAGACGGGCGCCTGCTCTTTCCAAAATCGCTCGTCGAGGATGCCATTGCCTCTGCTGCACGTGGCATCGTTCTGGCGGGTCAGGACCCGCGGCATGATATGGAGCTCAGCGGTAACCGAGCCTATTTCGGTACGGCGGGTGCGGCAGTCCACATTGTTGACACGGTCAACAGACGGTACCGCGACTCCACCCTCAGGGATCTGTACGATGCAGCCTGTATCGTTAATGCGATGGAGCATATACACTTTTTCCAACGACCGATGGTTATTCGCGATGTCGAAGAACCGCGCGAAATGGACTTCAATACCTGTTATGCCTCCATCGTTGGTACGAGCAAACATGTAGGCACCAGTTTTGTGGCGCCTGAGCATGCCGATGAGGCTATCGACATGCTCGAGCTGGTCGCCGGCGGGGAGAAGAAATGGCGTGAGCGTCCGTTCGTCAGCTGCTCCTGTTGCCACGTTGTACCACCGCTGCGATTCGCCGAGGATGCCTGCAGGGTGCTGGAGATTTGCGTGCAACGGGGGATGCCGATTCTGTTATTGGCGGCAGGTCAGGCCGGGGCGACCAGCCCGGCTGCTCTGGCAGGGTCAGTGGTGCAGGAAACAGCAGAAGTGTTGGCGGGCCTGGTGTATGTCAATCTGCTGAAGCCAGGTCATCCCGCCATTTTTGGTACCTGGCCGTTCGTGTCTGACCTTCGTACCGGCGCGATGAGCGGCGGTAGCGGTGAACAGGCTGTACTCATGGCAGCCTGTGGGCAGATGGGCCGTTTTTACGATCTGCCGACGGGTATTGCTGCCGGCATGGCTGATGCCAAGCTGCCCGATGCGCAGTCGGGTTACGAAAAAGCCTATACCAACGTACTGGCCGGACACAGCGGCGCTAACTTGGTCTATGAATCTGCTGGCATGCACGCCAGCCTTCTCGGGTGCTGTCTGGAAAGCTACGTGATAGACAACGACATGCTCGGGGCGATCAACCGGACAATACGCGGCATCGAGGTCACCGAAGACTCGTTGTCGCTTCAGGCCATGCGGGACGTCTGCATAGACGGCCCCAGCCATTTTCTCGGCCACGACCAGACCATGGCACTGATGCAGCGTGACTATGTTTATCCCGATTTAGGCGATCGAAACAGCCCGAAGGAATGGAATGAAGCGGGCCGGCCGGATCTTCTAGAAAATGCCAGGGCGCGTGTTGCCGAGTTACTCAGCGCACCTCGCCCAGGACACATCTCGGAGGCACTGGACGATCAGATCCGAGAGCAATTCCCCGTCAGACTGCCGTCTGAGTTTAGGAAATCGGCCTCGAACTGAAGCTAAGGATCAGACTTGCCCGGCACGGTCAGAGTTGTGTCAGTGTGGGCTTTTGTCATCAGGGAGCGAGGCGATCGATGGTCCAGCTGTTGTCGGCCTGGCGGGTATACTGGTACCGATCGTGCAGACGGTCGGGCCGGCTCTGCCAGAATTCAATGGTTTGCGGCTGAACCCGGTAGCCACCCCAGAACGAAGGCAGTGGGACATCTCCTTCTTTGAATCTCCTTCTCATCTGAGCCAATGTCGTCTCCAGAACACTGCGCGATGAGATCACAGAACTCTGCTCAGATGTCCATGCGCCAAGCTGACTTCCCCGGCTCCTCGAGAGGAAGTATTTGAGCGAGACGGCGCTTGAAATCCGGCTGGCCGGGCCCGTGACCGAAACCTGTCGCCCCATGCTGAACCAGGGAAACAGAAGGGCAACTTCCGGATTGTCTTTGATCTGAGCGGCTTTGCGGCTGCCGTAATTGGTAAAGAATACGAAACCGTCCTGATCAAAGATTTTGAGCAGGACGGTCCGCACAGTCGGTGCGGCGTCTGGACGGACCGTTGCCAGGGTCATGGCGTTGGGTGCAGGGATGCCGGCGTCACAGGCCTCGCCGAACCATGATTCAAACTGCACCAGAGGGTCAGCATGAAGCTGATGCCGTTCCAGCGGTTCACGGGAAAAGTCCTGTTTGATTTCTTCAGGGATGTCCACAGATGAGGTTCACTTCTTTACAGACATTGTCGCCAACCCGGTTACTCCGGGTCGGCGAGTTTACCGTTTCTGGAGAACGGGAGATCAAAGTTTGAAATATCCGCATCCTATCCCTGTTTCTGACTGTGATCGGTTGTACAGACGGCTTGGGCTGTAAATTAAGGACCACTCGGGCGCTTGACCGGGGATTGGTTCAGGACTTTGGGCTGGCGGTCTGCCGGGTTCGGCAGTGACCGGATCAGACGACTGAAACGGGGAATTCAGCGATCCGATTTCGCCAATGCGCCGGCCCTGTCTGGTGGACCGATTCACCGGTGCTGTCGACGGCAACCGTCACGGGCATGTCCTGCACTTCGAATTCGTAAATCGCCTCCATGCCGAGGTCCTCGAACGCAACCAGCCGGGATGATCGTATGGCCTTCGAAACCAAGTAAGCCGCGCCTCCAACTGCAATCAGATAAACCGAGCGGTGTTCCCGTATGGCCTCTATCGCAACCGGTCCGCGCTCCGCTTTGCCGATCATGCCCAGTAATCCGGTTTTATCAAGCATCATGTCCGTGAACTTATCCATTCGCGTTGCGGTGGTGGGACCTGCGGGACCGACCGCCTCCTCCCCCACCGGATCAACCGGACCGACGTAATAGATTAACCGGTCGTTAAAGTCGACCCCGTCAGGTAACGGCTGACCCTGCGCGATCAGATCAGCGATGCGCTTGTGGGCAGCGTCCCTGCCGGTCAGTATTTTGCCGGAAAGAAGCAGGTTCTCGCCCGGTTGCCAGTCCTGAATGCTGTCACGCGTCAGCTGATCCACATTGACGCGGCGTCCACGGGTTGAGACATCGGTAGGAACCTCGGGCCAGTCATCAGGACTGGGAGGAGTCAGCTCGGCTGGGCCTGTGCCATCAAGCACAAAATGAATGTGTCGGGTTGCGGCACAGTTGGGAATCATGGCAACGGGCAGTGACGCCGCATGGGTGGGGTATTCCAGCAGCTTGACGTCCAGTACTGTAGTCAGTCCACCCAGGCCCTGTGCCCCGATACCTGTCTCGTTGACCCGATGATAGATAGTTTGACGAAGCCTCTCTACTTCATCAGACGGACCGCGGGCGATGATCTGGTCCATGTTAATCGGGGCCATCAGAGACTCCTTCGCCATCAACAGTGCTTTTTCAGGGGTGCCACCCAGGCCGAGGCCGAGAATGCCCGGTGGACACCAGCCGGCACCCATGCCGGGAACCGTATCGACCACCCACTCAACCAGGTCGTCACTGGGGTTCAGGGTTGTGAAACGGGCTTTGTTTTCCGAACCTCCGCCTTTGGCAGCCAGGGTCACATCCAGTTGCTCACCTGGAACCAGTTCAGTGTGAACGACAGCTGGTGTATTGTCCCCGGTGTTACGGCGCTTACCCCAGGGAGGTGACACGATGGACGCCCGCAGAGGGTTTTCGGCATTGGTGTAGGCCCGCCGTACCCCTTCATCGACCATTTGCTGGACAGATAACTCGCTGTCGAAGCGGACCTGCATACCCACTTTCAAGAAAACCACCACGATGCCGGTGTCCTGGCAGACCGGTCGGCGACCCAGGGCGCTCATCTGTGAATTGAGCAGAATCTGGCCGATGGCGTTCCGGGCCGCTTCAGATTCCTCGCGTTCCCAGGCCCGGGTCATCGCCAGCACGAAATCCCTGGGATGGTAAAAGGAAATGTATTGCAGCCCATCGGCGATACTTTCGATAAAATCGTCCCCGTTTATGACGCTCATAGGGTCCCCGCTGGTGTGAATTCGCAGTCAGTGGCGCACCGGGTGTCGGCACAGTGCATCAGCTACCAAGTGTAACAAACTGTACTCTGAATCAACCTGGAAACCTCTGGATGCGTGGATCTATTGTGGTGCCCAAGCCGTGCTGAAGCCCTGGTTTTCTAGCGGTTGCTCTCCCGGGAGAATATTCCGCGGACTGTGTCTGCTGGCTGGGGTACTGCTGACTCTATTCGTCCCAGAAGATAGGACTGCGTCGGCTCACCACCTGGTCAACAGGCACGATCTAGCCTGCAGCCGGTATTTCCCGTGTCCTAAAGAACTGCATCCCAGAGTGGACTTCTGGATCGATGTTTACAGCCGCTGGAGTAGCCGGGATGCCGTTCTTCACGATTCCGTCAAACCGGACCGGGTCTACAAGGTATTCCGGGGAAAAATCTGCGGCCGTGGCGGCAACACCCAGCACATCAAGGACCAGAAACGCCTTCTTCGCGCGAGACTCCTGCAGCTCGCCCAGCGTGTGGAACGAGGAGAAAAGATCACTGGACGCCAGGACCGACACTATCTCGCGATGTTTCCCGGACACTCGCCGGACGAGATCCGCCGTTCTGCCCATCGGCTCCGCTGTCAGACCGGGCACAAGGATGGTTTCCGGGATGCGTTGCGCAGGTGGGGCACTTATGGCCGGATTATTCGAAAGGTATTGAAGGATGCACGGCTCCACCAGGATATGCAGTACCTGCCCTTCGTCGAGTCGTCCTACAACCCGAAGGCTTATTCGAAAATGGGCGCTGCCGGGATCTGGCAGATCATGCCATCGACGGCACGGGTACTCGGCCTGGAACTCAATGCGACAGTGGACGAACGTCTTGATCCGGAAGCGGCGAGCTGGGCTGCGGCCCGATACCTTAAAGACAGCCGCAAAACGCTGACAATTGCTGCGCGCGCAAAAAACGCCGGGATTTCCGATTATGAACTGACCCCGTTTGTCATCACTTCGTACAACTACGGTATCAACGGCATGCGACGCGCCATCAACAAGATGGGTCCAGATTTTGTAACAGTGATTGATCGTTACCGAACGCGCAAGTTTCGTGTAGCTGTGAAGAATTTCTACGCCAGCTTTCTTGCTGCACGTCACGTGGCCCGCAATGCGCGGCAGATCTTCGGTGCTTACAGCAGCGGCCGGCCGCTGCGCTACCACACGGTTCTGCTGGATCGACCGGTATCGGTCGACAGAATCAGACAGGTGTTCGGGATCAGTGAGAAGAGACTGAAAGACCTGAACCCCGCGCTGACACGGTTTGTCTGGCACGGTTGGCGCCAGGTGCCCCGCGGTTACCGGTTGCGTCTGCCAAGGCGACAGGGAGGCTGGTCGGACAAGGTCGCCAGGCTGAAGGCCATGCCCAGGGAATCAACCCCGGGAGCACCCAGAAACTATACGGTTAAACGAGGTGACACAGCCTGTGCAATCGCGAGTGCGTTTCGGGTGGGGTGCCAGGATCTGATTGACATGA
>CAJXBY010000007.1 GCA_913051905.1 uncultured Gammaproteobacteria bacterium
TCGTCAGCGATTCGTGACGGGTGGTTTTTTACTGGGGACCTTGGATATTTTGATCAATCAGGTTATCTCTATTATTCTGGGAGGATAAAAGACAGTATCCGACGTCGCGGTGAAAATATCTCAGCTTGGGAAATCGAGCGTGTTGTGGAACAACTGGATTTTGTAGAACAAGCAGCAGCGATTGGCGTTCCGGACGAACTCGGGGACGAAGCAATTAAATTGTTTGTCAAGTTGACGGAATTTATGCCCGTAGAATCCCCGGTCGCTGCTGTTCACAACTGGTGTTTGGAGCGGCTTCCTGATTTTCAGGTGCCCACCTATATCGTGATTATTGATGAGTTTCCGATGACAGGAACAGAAAGAATCCGCAAGGAGTCACTATCTATTGATACAGTTGGATTGGAAGCATTCAGCAGGAAATAGGCGTCAAACTAGAAGCAGTTTTATTTTTGTCTCTCCTACATGCAGCACGACGACACTTCTCGTCAGTTAGATTGTTGGTGATGAACTGTGGTGCTGCGCATCGGCATAAGGAACGAACCTACTCGGGAGGGCGGTCTTTTGTACTGCATAGCCGACGTTATTCGGACACGTCATACTCGATATGTGCCCGAATCAACTGGGCTTTGAAGTCAGCAAATCCGTACGGCTCAGCTCCTTTTAGCATGCCCCAGAACTGGCCTAGCCATTCTTTATTTTCGGATTTGCTTGATAAATCGATAACGCCTTGGGCATCCAACCAGTAGTTACCATCTTCAATTCTCTCCGTAATCTTCTCTAACGGCGAGAGGTCAGTGTTTGGATTTTCTGTGCGGATGCAGAACGCTTTAAAGTTATATTCTTCTTCGAGTGACAGCGACTGATCTTCTTTTATTTTAATCAACACGGTTAAGTATCCTTATTTCTGTGTTTCTTGCGGTGGCAATTGAAATACGTATCCGTAGAACTCAGTCAGAGTCCCTCGAGTTTCGCTGCAGGTGCTGGCAAACGACCCGGCAAATTCTTTTAAGCGCTTAATGCAGTCCGCTCCTCAGACCGAACACCATATTCTTCTAAAGGACCAAGTTCTGCTTCTACAAGTGGTACGACCTCGGTCATGAAACGTTCAATAGAGCGCATAACGCGGTTGTGAGGAAGTGCGCCCGGTGCCTGGAATGTATTGAAATGGGTCGGCTTTAGGATTTTGATCCGTTCAGCGAGTTGTTCCGCTATTTTCTCAGGAGATCCTATGAGTGTATTTGTCACAATTTCTTCTAGTGCTACTTCTCCCTTAGCGGGAGCTTCTATCAGATAAGCACCATCCAGTTCCGCGTACTGCTCACGCATTGAATTCGCAATTCGGCGCACATAACGAACGTTGTCCGCCGCTTCTAATGCTTCACTGTCTGAGTCACAAACATGTACATTAACCTGTATGGCAAAAGGAACTGGATCGCGTTGAATGTCTGCGAGACCATAGGCCTCAATGATTTTCTGACGGGTAGATGCAATTTGTTCCACAGTAGACCATCCCGTGGTCACGAAAGGAGTGTAGCCTTTATGTGCCATCCGAACCTGTAGGTCTGTTTCAAAAACTTGTCCCGCGATATAGGTGTCAAATCGATCTTGTAACGGTCGCACGATAAAATGTGTTTCGGGAGCTTGAATAAACTCCCCATCATATTCGATCGCCTCGGAACCGCTCATGAAGCGTTCAATAAGCTCCAGAGTTTCGTTGAAGATCTTTTTTGAGTCCTTGAGGTTCACACCAAACTTGTGAAACTCGTACTGTTGATAGCCACTGCCAAATCCAAGAACCAGGCGTCCATCGCTAAGGACGTCGGCAACCGAAATGTCCTCAATCAATCTCATCGGTTCATACAAAGGGGCGACAATGACTGCGGGACCAAGCTTTATCCGTGACGTTTGCGGCGCCATGTAATGGATGATTGAAAGCGGAGAGGGCATCACGCAATAGTTGGAGAAATGATGCTCTGCAAACCACGCAATCTCATAGCCGGTTTCCTCAGCAAGCTTCACCTGTTCCACCATCTCCTGGTAAATTTGGCGTGGTTCTTTGCTGCGATCACGTTGTTGAAGCAAACTGAAAAGACCAAAGTGCATACGATTTTCCCCAAATAATTGTTATTTTCGGTCAGTAACCAACGATAGTTTCCCCACCATTGGGGCTGATGACTTGCCCTGTAATAAAATCCGATTCGGGCGATGCCAGGAAGGCAACCGTGTAAGAAATTTCTTCTGGCTTGGCCCACCGTCCTAGCGGAACTTTCTTCTCTTTTTCTCTAATCTTTTCCATTCCTTGTACTTTGATCGGCATGGGCGTCAAAACCCCCCCGGGGGCGACTGCATTCACATGGATGTTATCTCCTGCAAATTCCTTCGCCCATGCTTTTGTGGCTCCCAATAAGGCTGCCTTTGCAGCGCAGTAGTGTGAGGCCGTGGGGTAACCGTTCATTCCCCAAATTGAAGAGATGTTAATAATTTTCCCGTAGCGACGAGACTTCATGTCTGGAACGACCGCTTTTGCGCACAAAAATGCCCCAACCACATGGATCGACAACATTCGGTCGAGTAAATCCAGTGAGATCTCTTCTAAGTCTTTGTGCTCTCCAATGCCCGCGTTATTCACCAGGACATCCACTTGACCATAATGTTCGATTGTTGAAGAAACCATGCCGTCGACGAATTTGGGATCCGTAATGTCACCTATACTTGCGAGAATCTCTCCGTCGTTTTCTTTTACGCGGCTGACAGTTTCGTCGATACCCTGCCCATTGATGTCATTTGCAACAATTTTGGCGCCTCGTTCGGCCATGACTTCGGCATGCGTCTGGCCCATGCCGGAACCGGCTCCCGTAATCAAGACAACTTTTCCTTCCAGTGGTTTCATAGTGATTTACCTAGAATGTCAGATCATAATGGTGCCACCATTGACAACGATGGTTTCCCCATTCATGAATCTGTTTGACGGTGATGCTAGAAAAAGAACAACTCTACCAATATCCTGAGGTACCGCAGCGTAGCCGAGCGGATGATGATTAATCGCTTTTTCTAACCAGCCTTGAGTTTTTGCGGTATCGGTTGCAATTGGGCCGGGGCTTACTCCGTTTACCAGAACATTCGGCGCCAGTTCTGCAGCGAATGACTTCGTGAGACTGATCACACCGGCTTTTGCCGCTGCATAGGGCGCGTTAGTCACCTTTGGTCTGTAAGCATCGGCAGACGCGATATTTACAACTCGGCCAGATTGAGTACTGGATAGGCTGTCCATAAATGCCTGGGTGGTCAGAAATACGGTTTTTAGATTGATGGCGATCCGCTTATCGAAATCAGAACCGCTAATGTCACGTATAGCGTGCGGAGCATATGTACCCGCATTGTTGATTAGTGTGTCAATGTGCCCAAACTCCTGGATAACTGCATCTCTCAGTGAGGATACGGACGTATCATCGGTGAGGTCGGCTATCTTGCCAATTGCAGTTGCTGTTCCGGAGTCGATATCCTCAGCCGTCTGCTGGACCCGTTGATCGATATCAACGAGAATTATTCGTGCGCCGTGATCGTGAAACATTTGACCGATTTCGCGACCTAGTCCCTGCGCTGCACCTGTGATCAGGACAGTACGCCCGGAAAACTCTTCCGACGAAAACGAATTCCCGTCCACTTGATTCTCCAAGTTGTGAATTAGGATTTTAAGAAACTGGCAACGTTCAACAACGTTTAACGAATGTTATACACCTTCGTTTAGAACCCTTTTGATCTCTGCTAGAAAAAGATCAGCCGATGCAGAACGATTCGCAAACTGCTTTGCAGTAACTTCAGCGATCTCTGGCGGTATTTCAGCCAACTCTTCGCCCGTTGACATGGCAAGAACCTGAATCTCGCAGGCTTTTTCGAGGTAATAAAGATCGTCTAATGTGGTAGCGATGGTGTCACCTACGACTACAACACCATGATGGCCGAGGAAAAGTATTGATTTATCGCCCATTACTTGAGCCATACGACGACCTTCATCCGTGTCGAAGGCGAGCCCATTAAAGCTACGATCATAAGCGCATTGACCCAAAAATCGGGTTGAATTCTGGTGGACTTGTTTGAGTTCTCCACCGCGAATCGCTGTAAGCGCAGTAGCGTAAGGCATGTGTGTGTGAAAGACACAGGTAGCGTTCGGATGGTTTAGATGAATTCCAGTGTGGATAGTGAAGCCAGTTTTTAGCGGCGCGCCTTCACCTTGTATTGTGTTCCCCTCTTCATCAATCACAATCAACGCTTCGGGCGTCATTCTTGCCCAGTGTCGCCCTCTTGGGTTCATCAAGAAATACTTCTGATCGCCGTGGATCATCACACTTAAGTGGTTACAGATACCTTCGTGCATTCCACATCTAGCCGCCCAACGAAACGCGGCTGACAAATCAGTGCGCAGAGATGTGGTGTCAGGTGCTGCAGCATATTTCAGCGTAGCTACTGGATCATTCATTTCGGCTATGGTTTTGGTTTTTGAAAGTTATCGCCTATTGACCTGCCACACGCCCGGCTCGGCGTCTTATGAACTCGGCGACTAGAATTATCGTAGTCATAAACAACAACATCACTGTCGCAACTGCAGCTAGAGTTGGATTTACTCGCATGATCGCGTCAACCCACATCTGCTTTGGCAGGGTGGAGAATTCACCTCCGGTGAGATATATGGCCATCGTGAGTTCGTCGAATGAGATGATGAATGCGAACATGAACGCGGCAATTAGTCCGCCTTTGATAATGGGAAAAGTGATAAACCATAATGTTTGGAGTTTCCCGGCGCCAAGGGTCCATGCGGCCTGATCCAACCGTAGGTCATAATTTTTGATCACAGCCATAACCGTCACAATGACATAGGGCATTGTGACTACTGTGTGACCCAGTATGAGTCCGAGGTATGTACCCAGCAGGTGCAAACGCGCAAACAGATAGAAAAGTGCGATCGCCAGGATAATATGAGGCGTAATGATCGGAGAAACGAGGAATGCGAAAACCGCACCTTTCCCAAAAAACTGTTTGCGTACCAGCATGAATGCAGCGGGAACCCCAATTAACATTGCGAAGAATCCAGCAAATAATGCGACAATAATTGACCGCAAAAATGCCGCCGGATAAGGAGAAAGATCCGATAAAAAGGTCTGATACCATTGCAGTGAAAAGCCTTTAGGGGGCCACGACAAGAATCCTTCTTCCGTAAAAGATACTGGAACGATAAAAAATGTGGGCGCAGCAAGAAAGAAAATAACGGTTCCCGCAACAAACCAGAGTGATCGTCGTGAATAATCTGTCCGGCGACGGGCAGGGTCCCGTGTTTTAAGCCTGTCATAAAAGGCTCCGAGTCCTGCGCAAATAGTCCCGAGGGCATTAAGGACGTAGTGCCCTAAAAGGGTGCCGATTCCGTGCCCTCGCTTCGTATCACTACTGGCGGTTTTGCCGTGGGTGCCGCCTGATAGGGTTGATAGCCCGAGCCAGCGATCGTAAAGAAAGAAGATCAACAATACTGTTATTAGCAACAGCATCGAGATCGCACCAGCAAAACCCCAGTTCAACATCGAATCGATCTGGAACATAATTAATTGAACAATCATCGTTTCCCGGGCGCTTCCGAGCAGCGCCGGGGTAATAAAGAATCCTAACGACGTAACAAAAATAAGGAGGCCGCCTGCTGCAACGCCAGGCAGTGATAGGGGAAAATATATTCTCCAGAACGACTGACCACGGCGAGCGCCCAAAGTCCCCGCTGCTTTTGAGAGATTGGTGTCGATGTTCTCCATGACCGCTAACATCGTAAGAACGCACAGCGGCATGAGAGCGTGAACCATGCCAATCATTACGCCACTGAAGTTGTAGATGATCTTAATTGGGTAATCAAGGATTCCGAGTGCAATCAGTAGGTCATTGATCGCACCTTTTCGCCCGAGCAAAACAAGCCATGCGAACGTTCGAACCAGGAAGCTGGTCCAAAATGGAAGCAATACCCAGATGATCAGAGTATTTCTCAGAGAGGTTTTGACAGTGGACAGCAGATACGCTACTGGATACCCGGCAACAATGGCGAAGGCGGTCGTCCAGATTGCCACCTTGAGAGTGATGAGAAGCACCTTGGTATATAGATTGCCCTCAAATAACCGTGAATAATGGGAGACTGATATCCGCCCATCAACGTCAACTGCACTGAGTCCTACCAGTAGCGCAGTCGGATAAACAAACAGGAGCAGCAAGAAGAGTATCGCCGGATAAATCGGCCATACCCGAGTAAAACCTAGCCACTTTTCAGGGATTCTCATCAGCAAGTTCTGATCAGACTGTCACAGATACTCAGTTGCTCAACATTATTCTTGCGTCACTGGTAGACCATCCGAACTGAATCTGATCGCCCTGTTGAATTGGGTTCTTTGCACTCCCAGTAAGTGTCGTAGCAACCATTTCGGACCCATCTGCTAGTTCAAGGAAGTACTTGGTGAGTTGCCCAATCATAATAGTTTCTTTTAGCCTTCCTTGAGCAAGGTTGTCCTCACTGGCTTCACCAGAGTGAACCCGAATATTCTCTGGTCTGATCATATAATGAACACTCTCGCCATTACGTACCTCTGAATCACAAGATCCACTAACAACGATATCATCCGCTCTTTGAATTGAGATGCTGGTTTCAGTTTGGTCAATCACCTTACCTGCGAATAAATTCGACTCTCCTAAAAAATCTGCTGCGAATATTGAATTGGGCTGGAAATAGAGTTCCGACGGACTTCCAATCTGTTCAATTCTTCCTTCATTCATTAGACAGATCCTATCTGACATGACCATAGCTTCTTCCTGATCATGCGTAACGTAGATCACGGTGATGCCTAGATTGTCATGCAGATGTTTAATCTCACGTTGCAGAGAATCTCGCAACTTCTTATCGAGCGCACCTAATGGTTCATCCATTAATATGATAGAAGGCTCATAAACAAAGCAGCGAGCAAGAGCTATTCTTTGTTGTTGACCCCCTGATAACTCAGACGGAAATCGTTCTTGCACATCTGGTAATTGAACGGTGTTGAGCACGCGGGCGACCTGCTCATCGATTTCAGCTTTTCGCATCTTTCTCATTCTTAACGGAAATGCGATGTTCTCGTAAATCGTGAGGTGCGGAAAAAGTGCGTAATTCTGAAAAACCATGCCTAATCCGCGTTGATAAGAGGGGGTGTACGTCATCAACTCGCCATCAATCCAGATTTCTCCTGAATCTGGATCATTCAACCCTGCTATTGCCATAAGTAATGTAGTCTTGCCAGAACCAGAAGGCCCGAGTAGCGTGAGAAATTCCCCTTCGAGCAAATCAATCGAGGTTCCCTCTAGAGCGACCACTGAGCCGTATGTTTTCCGAACATCTTTGGCCTGCAGTTTGACTTGTCTTTCCATAAAAATTCCAGTGAAAAAAAGGGTGCGCACCAATGCTGGTGCGCACCCCTTCTTAGTTGCTCACTAATCTTTCTGATTAATCCGGGATTAGGACAGAAGCCAGGAGTTAAATCGCTCCATTAATTCGTCCTTGTGCTCGCCCCAGTAAACATCGTCTGCAGCCAGCATATGGGGCAGGTACTTTGGGTTGGTAGGCAATACTTTTGCCCTTTCCGGATCGATGTGGTCATATGCGTTGGGATTCGTCGGCCCATACGCTACGTGTGGAGTGAACTTCGCTTGGCGCTCGCCATCAGCTGCGTACTCAATAAATTCACGGCATAGATCAGCATTTGGACCGCCTTTGAGTATGCTCCATCCTTCAAAGGCCCACATCGCGCCCTTCCACACCATCTCGACCGGAGCGCCGTCATCAATTGCGACCTGCGAACGACCGTTCCAGGTGAATGTCAGATCAATCTCGCCAGTTTTAAGCAGTTGTGAGGTTTGTGCCCCCCCTGTCCACCAGATGTCAATGTGTGGCTTGAGCCGATCCATACTCTTAAAAGCACGATCCACGTCTAATGGATAGATATCCTCCGGTGCAACACCGTCAGCCATCAGTGCAAATTCGAGAGTATCGTAGGGGTGTTTTCGCACCGCTCTGGCTCCGGGAAAATTATCGACATCCCAGAAATCAGCCCAATTTTTGGGAGGATTTTTCCCTAGACGGGTATCAGTGCGGTAACACATCAGCGTGGCATAGACATCGTTCCCTGAAATAAATTCGCCGCGCATGCTCTCGGGTATCTGGCTCATGTTTGGGCCTGGTCCACCAGAACCATAGACCGGATCAAGATAGTCCGCAATCGCGAGGACCTTGTGGGAAGATTTGCTCAACAGTGCACAATCCCAAGTAAAGGTCTTGGTGTCGACCATCGCTTTAATCAGGCCGGTTGGCTCGTGATCACCCTGGATACCTACGGCGGTGATGCCAGACACTTTTTTGAAGTCGTCGTAATAGGCTGCAGCAAATCCTGGAGTGAATGGACCGCCCGGGTCTCGGCAGACAATTTTTCGATCTGAGGCTGAGCGGACTATTGCCGGGAAAGTCATTGCAGCCGCACCGGCTGCGGTGCCCTTTAAGAAAGTTCGACGGCCATCACTTGGTCGTGTCGATACTGTGGGTCGAAACTTGATCATTTGGTCCTCCTAACGATGGGTGATAATTGAAGCTGCGATGATGAGATCGCGATGAAGTTCTGTATATACTTTAACTTAAAGATATATCAGATTTTGTAAGGTTATGTGAATAGCGTCGACGATGTCAATGATTTCCAGAGTTATTCAGAAAAATATTCTGGGCGCTATCCTATTCTGACATAGACGATCGCCGGTTTCGACGTCAAGCTCTTTTTCGGAGTGCCGGGTCGGCAAAGCAATAGAAGTACAACAGGTGTAACGAGCACTGGGAAGAAATGTGGGCCTCAAAAAACTCTCTTTGTCTGTCCCTCGCGAGTTGAAGCCAGAGAGGCGTATCATGATCGTTAGTCCCATGCGAAACAGGCTATTGATTTCAAGAACTCAAAATGACGGTTACCACTGAAGCCGATGTGCTGGTAATTGGTGGTGGTATTGTCGGATTGTGCAGCGCTTATTTCCTGCTCAAAGAGCGGGCCCGCGTGGTTGTACTGGAACAGAACGAGATCTGGTCTGATTCTTCCGGCGCCAACGCAGGAACGGTGGCTATACAGAACAAGATCTCTGGGCTTCGGCCCCTCGCTCTGATGTCGGTCGATCTCTGGCGGCAGATGCAGAACGACGAGCAGCTTGATCTGGGGTTCCGTCAGATTGGCGGCTTACGGGTCGCGATAGGAGGGGATCAGGTTCGCGAGCTGGAGAAAGACTGTTCGGTGCAGGCTGAGCAGGAACTGTCGCTGCACTGGCTGGAACAAGGTGAACTCAGAAAATTTGCACCGTGGATCGGGCAGGATGTCAACGCGGCCGTCTACTGTCCGGCAGACAGTCAGTCAATCCCACTTAAGGCAGGCCCGGAACTGAGAAAGGCGGTCGAACAGCAGGGAGGCTGTGTACGGCCCGGAACGAGCGTGATTGATATTGAGCCTTCGGGTGACAGTGTTGTGGTGACGACCGACCTGTCGGGCCAGTTCAGATGCCGTCACTTGGTGGTGGCCGCAGGGCCCTGGACCAAAGGTCTCGTTCGTGATCTCGGTGTTGACCTCCCTGTCTCGGTCGATGTCAATATGCTATCAATTACCGAACCCGTGGGTCTTCTGATAAATCGGGTGATCACCCATGTTTCGGGAATTCTGTCTCTCAAGCAGTATCCGAACGGGACCTGCATGATCGGGGGTGGCTGGCAGGGTCAAGGTGGGTTCAATACCGATACCAAAGAACTCGATTACCAGAATCTGATCCACAATATACGGCTTGCTGCATCTGTGGTCCCGGGTCTTAGGAATGTGAATCTAGTCCGGTCATGGGCAGGTTTCGAGCCAGTTATGCCGGACGCGTTACCGTGCCTGGGTTGCCTGCCGGGAGAGTCGAATATATGGATTGCGACGGGCGCACGGGGAGGTTATTCCCTGGGCCCCGCCCAGGGAAAACTCATCTCTGAAATGATCCTCGATAAGCCACCGTCTCTTGAGGGTACAGAGGCGTTTGATCCAGGCAGGACGTTCTAGATCATGTTGCAGAGAGTGGAACGTGCGGTCACCCGTGGCAAGCCGTTTGACATTGAGATCGACGGTCAGATGACCCGAGCCTACCCCGGAGAGACTATCGCAGCTGTGTTGATAGTCAACAGAATTCCACTGACGCGAAATTCTGACGGCGCGCCAGTTACCCGAGGGTATTACTGTGGCATGGGTGTGTGTTGGGAGTGCGCAGTCAGAATAAATGGCCGATCAGTAGTCAGGGCCTGTATGGAACCCGCCGTACAGGGTCTGAAGATTGAGACCTGTCTCGATGTCGGTAATCCCTGAAAGAAACGTCGTTATCGTGGGGGCAGGGCCATCTGGATTGGCAGCAGCCTCCGAACTGGTCCGGTTTGGCATGCCCTGTACCCTAGTCGATGACCAGAAACGGCCAGGCGGTCAGTACTTCAGGCAACTTTCCCCCGAGATACAAAGTACCGGTGCAAAGACCAATTTGCTGGATATTTGTGACCACGAGTCGGTGGAATTCCAATGCGAAACCACCGTATGGGACTTTCCGGCGCCACAAACTCTGGCTTATGCTTCCAGGGCCGGAAACGGCAGGCTGAATGCCCGTGCACTGATTCTAGCGGCAGGGGCCTACGACAGACCAATACCCTTTAAAGGATGGACACTGCCTGGTGTGATTTCTGCCGGCGGGCTCGTCAATCTGTACAAGAGTCAGCGGGTGGTGCCCGGTTCCAGGGTCGTTGTGGCGGGAAATGGACCACTACTCCTCCCGGTGGGACAGTGTTTACTTGAAGCTGGTGTAGAAGTTTTAGCGGTTGTCGAAGCAGCATCTTTCTCTTCCCGGGTGATCCGGAATTTTCCTGGTTTACTGACACTGCCAGGGCTTTTGGCAAAGGGAGTCGGTTACAAAATTGGCTTGTGGCGCCGGTCGGTGCCTGTTTTGGAACAGCACGTCGTCACCTGTGCGTGGGGTGATCAATGGGTCGAGAAAATCGAGATCTGTCCCCTGGATGATGGAGGAAAGATCTGCCGCAAGCGGCGCATCGAGTTCGATGTTGATGCACTGATCACCGGTTTTGGGTTGATGCCATCGTTGGAACTCACGCGTCTGGCGGGTTGCAGTTTGTCCTTCAATGTTTCTGACGACACTTGGGTCCCTGAGCGATCAGCTGAACTTGAAACCAGTGTGCCGGATATCTACGCGGTAGGAGACGGGGCTGGAGTTGCGGGTTACCAGAATGCGGTGGTCGAAGGACAAATCGCCGCTTTGGCAATTCTGAACAAACAAGAGCCGTCACGCCGGGTGAACACAGCGCTTAGGGCTGCTATTCGCAGAAGAACTCGCCGGCAGAGGTTCTCTCAGGCCATTTCGAATTGTTACCGTACAGCATTGGATCATTCAGCACTCGTAACGCCTGACACCGTGATTTGTCGATGTGAAAACGTTTTATTATCCCGAATCAGGCCGATACTGACTGAAGCAGCGTCCGCACCCAGCCTCGCCCGATTAAAAAGTGAAACCCGTGCCGGAATGGGTCGTTGCGGTGGGCGAAACTGCATACCGACGCTGGTCCGACTTCTTTCGGCGTCGACGGGCTGCCAATGTGAAACCATTACACTACCTCGTGCCCGCCCGCCAGCCCGACCGATTCGAATCCGTGATCTTTTTAGCGAGCAGTTACCGGACCCCGACTTACCAGCCGATCCACATACACCACGTGCTGTAAATTCACAAAAAAAATATGAAGATTGAATTTGTGTTGTACTCAATTTCGTTGGGCCGATATCCGAGCACCCATGTACCTAGCGATTGATACCGGGGGCACATTCACCGACTTTGTTCTGTCGGAGAAAGGACGAGATATATTGACCTTCAAGGTGCCGTCGACTCCGAAAGCGCCTGCGTCGGCCGTTCTGGACGGGCTCGAGCGTCTGTCTAGCGAGTATGGATTTTCTTCGTCCAGTGTTGATGGAATTGTCTTTGGCACAACCATAGCCACCAACGCCATAATTGAACGAAAAGGGGCGCATACGGCTTTGCTGACGACCCGAGGTGCGAGAGACGTACTGGAGATTCAGCGGCTCTGGCGACCCCGGTTGTTCGATCTCTACATTCAAAAGATACCACCACTGGTTCCGCGACGTTGGCGGTATGAAGTGAACGAGAGAGTCGGTGCCGATGGCCAGATTGTAGAAGCGTTGGATGCTGATTCGACGTTAGATCTCTTGGAAAGGCTCCAGGCCGAGAACTTCGATGCGGTGGCCGTGTGTCTGCTCTTTTCTTTTTTGCATCCTGAACACGAGGAGACCCTGAAAAAACATCTGCAGGAAAGCCTACCCGGAGTCGATCTGTCGATCTCCTCTGAGGTTTCACCTCAGTTCAGGGAATACGAAAGAACCTCAACCACGGTTGTTAATGCTTACGTAATGCCACCCATACGTCGTCTGGTGGATCAACTCGAGACGGGAATCGAAAAACTGGCCTTCCGAGCTTCCCTGCAGGTTATGCAATCGAACGGCGGTTTGATGGGAACAGAAGAAACCCGTCGATTTCCAGTCAGGACCCTGCTCTCCGGGCCTGCCGGCGGAGTGGTGGGGGCAGTGGAAATCGCAAAATCTTCCGGTCTGGACAACGTGATTGCAATGGACATGGGTGGCACGAGCCTTGACATCAGTTTGTGCCAGAACAGAGAACTGGTTCTGACAACTGAAGGCGGTATTGCTGGCTTTCCGGTTCAGGTACCTCAGGTTGATGTCCATACAATCGGTGCGGGTGGCGGGAGTATTGCCGAAGTGGTTCGGGGCGGACTGAAAGTCGGGCCAGACAGTGCCGGGGCCGACCCAGGTCCTGCTTGCTACGGGCAAGGTGGAGAGCGCCCCACCAGTACTGACGCGGCAGTGATTCTGGGCATGATCGATACGGACTATTTTGCGGGCGGCGACATGAGGTTGAAGGCAGATCTTGCGTTCTCTGCCATGGAACGGCATGTTGCAGCTCCGCTGGGCCTTTCGGTTGCCGAAGCTGCCGCAGCAGTTGTTCGGGTTCAAGTCGCGAACATGGTCAATGGTATACGCGCAGTATCGGTAGAGCGTGGTCTGGACGCACGGGGTTTCACCCTGATCCCGTTCGGCGGTGCTGGTGGGCTGTACGCAGGATTAGTCGCTGAGGAAATGGGTATCAGCCAGATCTTGTTCCCGGTGCATTCGAGCGTGCTATCTGCACTCGGGATGCTCATGACCGGGCTCAAATACACTTCATCCAGGACTTTGCTGACTTTCGAAAACGATGCACATTCAGATCTTTTCAAAAGAGTATTTGATGAACTCACAGCAGAATTACACGGCTTGATGAGAAATGAAGGAATTGAACCCGAAAGTGTTTCATTGACCCTGCACTGTGATGCGAGGTACCGTGGTCAGGCTTACGAGATTCCAGTCCAGTGTGAGCCGCCTTTCGACACGTCCCGGATTGTGCAGGATTTTCACGACCAACACCGTGTTACTTATGGACATTCAGACCCGGGCGAATCGGTCGAATTTGTAACTTTTCATGTTGTGGCTGTTGAATCCGGGAGTCGTTTTAGTCTGCTCCGCATTAAAGACAACGCAGGCTGCAAAGAACCTGGCCGTCATCGTTCTCTTTTCTTCGGTGTTGGATATGTGGACGTTCCAGTGTACGCACGGAACCAGTTGGTGTCGGGGCAAAAACTCGATGGGCCGGCGGTGGTGGAGGAGAAGACAACCACCACCATAATCTATCCTGGTCACTCGGCGATTCGTGATGAGTTTGGAAACCTGCTTGTGACAACCCCTGAAGGTGGCCACTGTGGAAAAGATTGATCCAGTCACGCTTGAGGTTGTCAGTAATTACCTGGTTTCAGCAGTGCGAGAGATGGGCGCCACATTGAGGCGCACGGCCTATTCGACAATTCTGCGGGAAAGCATGGACTGCTCTGCAGCGTTGTTTGATGTTAAAGGTCAGCTCATTGCCCAGGCTGATCATGTGCCGTCACATCAGGGGAGTCTCGCATTCGCTGCACGCCGTATTTCGGAAACGATGTCTCTGGATCCGGAAGACGTCGTCATTCTGAACCATCCTTACGAAGGGGGTACGCATCACCCCGATATACTTGTTTTCAAGCCGATCTTTGTTGATGGAATCTTGTGCGGTTTGTCCGCAGCATTAGGCCACCACATCGATGTGGGCGGACGATCCCCAGGCAGTATTTCCAGTGATGCACGGGATGTCTTCGAAGAGGGCTTGATTATTCCGCCTCTGAAGCTTTATCGGAAAGGGGAGTTGATACCCGAGATTCTAGAGATGATTACCGCCAATGTCCGTGTGCCGGAGAAAACCATGGGCGACATACGGGCGGAAATCGCAGCTGTCGCTATTGGACAGAGTCGTTATGTCGAGCTTGCACAAAAATACGGGCGGGTGAACCTAGAGACGACGATTCAGGCCTGCCTGGATAATTCCGAAAAACTTATGCGGGAAGATCTTTCCCGTCTGCCGGACGGTTCTTTCTCAGCGACAGGTTACCTAGACAGCGATGGCATATCCGATGATCCGGTACCGATCACGGTCAACATCACAAAGGAGCGTTCTGAGGTAATCGTCGACTTCTCTGGATCAAGTCCGCAGGTCGAGGGACCATTTAATTGTTCGTTAAGCTCCGTGTACTCCGCGGTTTATGCCGGCGTGCGCTATATGGTGAGCCCGCTGATCATGCAGAACGAAGGTTGTTATCGGCCGATTCAGGTCGTCAGGCCTGAAGGAACCATCGTGAATCCGCGCCGACCAGCTCCAATCAGCGGACGCTTTACGACCCTGGAGAGAATTGCCGACACGATCGTTTTGGCGTTCAACACTATTCGTGGAGATGATCAGGTGGCAAGCGGTGTAGCGTGCGTGTGTTCGTTTGCTGTGGACGGGGTAGAAAGCCGATCGGGCCGGCCGTTTGTGTGCTTTGAAATATTCGGGGGTGGTTGGGGTGCAACAGCGAAAGGAGATGGCCTCGATGCGTCGTTTGGTTTGATGGCGAATTGCTATGACACGCCGATTGAGGCCGTAGAGATGGAGTACCCTCTCAGGGTTGAGAATTACAACTTCATACCCGACAGCGGTGGTGCTGGAAAGTACCGCGGCGGTCTTGGGTTTTACCGTGACACGCGTTACCTAGCTGAACGAGGGCACTATACCAATCGTTCAGAGACCAGTCTCTTTCCCCCACCAGGTGTGCTCGGGGGTGAAGCCGGCACGACCTCCAACCAGCGTTTGCTACGGGCTGGAGGCGGAACGGAGCCGTTACCGTCCAAAATTACGAATCTCACTATTCGGCGCGGTGACACAATTGAAATGGCACAGCCTGGTGGCGGAGGTTATGGCCGGGCGAGAGATCGTAATCCTGAGCGTGTGTTCTCAGACTGGCAGGATGGCAAGGTGAGTAGCAGATCGGCGTTGGAAATCTATGCCGTTGTCATCGACACAGATTCTTCGGAACTCGACCTTGAGGCGACCCAAACGTTACGGTCATCTTTACGAGACAGTTGACGAACCCGTTGTTCCTGGCCTTATTGCCCCCGGGGCGTCAGTTCTTGGAGCTTCTTTCATCGAAGAACGCCTGCATGGCCTTCTGTGGTTCTCCAGACGCAAAACCCTCGGCTTCAATGGCGGCACCTTTCTCGAACGCATCGTCAAAGTCCGCCTGGGTCATCTCTCGAAATCGCCTCCGATTCAGGCGCATTGCAATGGGTGGTTTAGAGGCCAGAAGAGCTGCGACTTCGAGAGATTTTTCCATTACTCTGTCAGCCTCTACGAGGTGATGTATTAACCCGATACGGTAGCACTCGTCCCCGTCCATCATGCGGCCAGTGAGCGTGAGTTCCACGGTTCGTGAGAGACCAAGTCGCGGGGTCATGAGTAACGGGCCCAGGACACTGGGAATACCGGAGTTGATCTCCGGCTGGCCCATTCTTGAACCGGAATGCCCAATCCGGACATCTGTGAGCATTGCGAACTGAAAAGCCGAGCCAGCTGCCACGCCGTTGAGCGCCGCTAGACACGGTTTGTCGAGTTGACGCAGCGAGTCATAAAATTCTCGCCAGGTGAGGAACCATGCGAGGGCTTCTTCACCGGAACTAAACTGCATGGTCTCCTCAAGATCTTGGCCCGCGCTAAACGCACGTTCACCGGCACCTGTGACAACGATGGTACGGGTGCGATCATCAGCGTTCAGTTCACCGAGGACCTCTGAAAGTTCTAAGCGCATGGCGGTGTTCCAGGCGTTGAGTTTTTCAGTACGGTTCAACGTAATTACCGCTGTTGATTGTTCGTGAGAGAGTAAAATATTCTCGGTCATATTTATATCCTTCAGTTGTCTATCGGGTATGGACTTCTGGCGTGACTGCTAATCGGCTACCAGAGCCATTTGCCCGTATCCTCGATCTCCCAGATGTCCTGGGCGTCGTCGTTCGACATTCTGGTGATTCGAACATTGCCGTTGATTTGTTTAGTACACATTTCCTGGAACGCAAACAGTGCGTGCCTAAAGTTCTCGGGAGCCTCTTCGAAGGGAAGAAAGGAATCTACGACGATCCGTTGTCGTGATTCGGAGATATCTTCCAGGGTGAATTTCTGAGAGCAACAAGTCAGGATGTCACTGAAGAACATTGCAACTTCCCTGGCTCCGTTTCCCTCCCGGCCGAGTATCTCTGACAGTTCGTACGTGTATTGGACCGCCAGCAGTCGCATCGACTGAGCGATGATGTTCAGGGCCGCGACCTCACCTTGTTGTCGGAACAAGACGTCGACTGCGCTTTTGAGATAGCGGGAGGAGAAGTTTCTACGTGCGCGGATGAGTCTTGCTTCGGGCCACTCGTCAGGATTTAGTTGTGGCGCTTTGATTGGATCGTGGGGAGGAGTGCTTGTTACATGCTCAATTCGGTAGCGTTCTTCAGGTTCGAGATCATGGTCGTATTCGAAGAAATATCCTTCATCATACGGGTCGCCTTCCATAATGAATTTGGTTGCAACCCAGCCCAGCTTGGGGCAACCCATCATCTCTCCATTTCTTGGGTGCCATGACCCGAGGATGGTGCGGCGAAGATTACCAGGCATGGCCAGCATCGCAACACCGTCATATAACCACATTGGTGCGGTATAACGCACCCAAGCTTTACGCGGTGACTCTTCTGCATATTCCATTGTGAGACCGCCTATTAAATTCGTGTAATAGTGATACTTAGCAGCGGCGATCGCTGGTGGATCTTTGTCGATTCCAAGTTTTGTTAGACCTTCGTGGTAGCGCTCGTCCTGGTGGGAGGTCAGGACCTCATGCCAGAGGCGGTGCACCGCAGCTTCCCCTTTCTCACGGTAGGTGACCGCGGTTAATCCCGAAAACATACGTCCCCAGAGTCGCGTTGCTGTCCCGTACTGGTGCCGTAGTAGATCAAGTTCCTCGGGTGTCAGTGGTGCGTGCATAGGTTGGTTGCCTCTTGAAAGTGTGTAATCCGCTTGAAAGTATTCTGCTTATCTTTAGGCCGATTCAGTTCCACTGGTTTTCGACCCGATCCCAGGCTCCGACGGTGAGATCTTGTTTTTTCGACAATAAATCTGATTTCTTGATCTTTAGGCTCGGGGTTCTCGGAAATTCTTCTATGAATTCAAGATATCGCGGGATCTTGAATGGTGCAAGATTATCTTCACAGTGATTGAAAATGTTCTGAATCAATTTGTTGTTCACCACGGAGTCCGGTATCAGCTTGAGATAAGCCTTGACTTCCTCTCCGCGAATTTCGTCGGGTACGGGGACAACCGCGGACTCTAAAACTTCTGTTACACCTCTGAGAACCTGTTCGACCTCTACAGCCGAAATATTTTCATTACTGCGTCGGACCATATCTTTCTTTCTGCCAAGATACCAGAACCATCCCTCTCGATTTCGTCGCCCGATATCTCCAGTTCTGAACCATCCTTCAGGATAAAACGCATCATTTGTGGCCTCGGGATTATTGAAATAACCTTGGAAAATACCGGCACCTCGCACACAAATTTCTCCCGACTCACCATCAGTAACCGGAATCCCATCGGTATCACGAATTTCGACTTCTCGAAACGAAACCGGAATTCCAACGGAGCCTGAACCCGTCATCTCAGTAGCTTCCATAGGAACGTAAAGGACGCAACCCAGTTCCGTCATTGAGAAGCCCTGCCGGGCGAGCCCGCCATATCTTGTCTCATAACGACGAAAGTTCTCTGGCCGGTGGCTGTAACAGGACATGGCAATCAGGTCGGGGAGAAAATCATCCTTCCGGGATGGCTGGCGGGCAACGATCTCTGGAAAATTGCAGTACTCAACCCGGTGTTCTCTCATCCAGTCCAGTAGTTTGCTGGAGTGCATCTGCCGGGCGACGAACGCAGTCGCCCCGGTCCAGCAGGTCATCAGGGTCAACCATTGGGCATCGACGTAATAAAACGGTTGGGAGATCAGGATCCGTTTCAGCCTGTCCTGAAACTGTGCTGCGCCGTTTCGGCTGAAAGTGAACCAGTAACGGTGACTGAGTACGGCCCCTTTGGGAAATCCTGTAGTCCCCGAGGTGTACTGGATGTTCATGGGACTGTCCAACTCTGGGGGTGATCCGTCGCGACTGGTTTCCCCGTTCCAGTCGAGTAAATCCTCCCACTGGGTATGTTCTGTCGCACCATTACCAGACACGATGATGTTGTCGTGGGACAGGGACGTATCATTGGGGATACCCTCAAGGACGCTCAGAAAATCTGAACAAATCACGAGGTGTGTCGCTTTCGAATCCCGAAGTACATAGTCCAGTTCACGTGACGTGTAACGATAGTTGACGGGTACGGTAACAGCACCGAGTCGTGCCAGAGCGAGCCAGGTGAGCGGGTATGTTCTGGAAGTGTCAACCATCACAGCCACATGCATACCATTGCCAATGCCTTTGGAAGAAAGTCCTTCGGCGAGTTTGCAGGTCAGGTGCGATACGTCGCCGTAAGTCAAGACATCCTGATCGTCAAAAAAATTGAGGAACGGGCGATCGGGGTGTTGTCGGGCGCGATCATCGACGAGTTGTGTCACATTGATCGGAAACGATGTCGCTTCTATTCCTCGCATCCTTCGTTCTGAATCCCAGCCTGGGTCCGGCCTCGGTCCGGATTCGGGTTCGGAGTCCAGAATCGGGTTGGAGTTGCTGTTATTCATTTAGAAGCGATCGATTCTGAAAGGATTCAGCGCCATCGACAGTTCTCTACCGGAGATGAGTTCGTCAATCACTTTTGCCGTCTGCGAAGCGCCCAGAAGTCCCTGATGACCGTGCCCGAAAGCAAAGTACACATTGGGGTGGCGCGGTGATTCCCCGATCACTGGCAGGCTGTCCGGCAAGCAGGGACGATGTCCCATCCACTGGGTGTATTTCTCGGTGCGAAGTCCGGGGAACAGTTTTTGACCGACTTCGACGAGCTTTCGGGCGCGATTGTAGTTAGGGGGTTCCTCGAGTCCCGCGAGTTCTACGGTGCCCGCGATTCTGAGGCCCATGGACATCGGTGTGACAGCGAACTTGTAGTCAACGGGAAAGCACATTCTCTCAACTGCAACTCCAGGCTCTTCCAGTGTTGCGTGATAGCCCCGGTGTGACTCAAGAGGAACACGCGAGCCGAGTTTTAAGCACAGGTCCCGGGACCAGATTCCGGCAGAGATCACGACTTTGGCTGCCGATAGTGGACCGTTGGTCGTGAGCAGGCCGCTGATTCCATCTGAATCAAATCCAAAATCCTGCACTTCAGATTTGAGCAGCCGGCCGCCTTTGTCGACAAACATCTGTGCAAGCGCCTGCGCCAGACCCAGAGGATTCTTGCAGTGACCATTGTCCGGCATCAGGTATCCTGCTTCGAAGATGGGGGCCAGAGCGGGTTCGATTTCCTGTATAGACTTCGAATCCAGATACTCGACCCGGGCACCGCTGTCGCTGCGAAGTTCCCGGGCGAGCGTATCCTTCTCCATGTTCTGGCGGGTGTGGTAAACAAACAGTTGACCGGTCTTATGGAAAAGCCCGGTGATGCCCGCTTCTTCAAGTAACGGTTGATATGCTGCAAAAGTCGGACCATTCAATGCGGTGAGGGCCCTTGAGATTTCCAGAACCCGTGACCGACGGCTTTGTTGTATGAAACGCATCAACCAGGGCAGGGCCCGCGGAAAGTGGCGGGCTTTGATAAACAGTGGGCCTTTGTCATCCATCAACCAGCCTGGAATCTGGCGCCACATTCCGGGCATGCCGATTGGAGCAACTGATCCGGGGCTGATTCCACCTGCGTTGCCGAAAGAAGTCTGCATCCCCGGTTCATCCCGATCCACCAGTGTCACTTTAAAGCCTGATCTTTGCAGGTAGCAGGCACAGCAGATACCGACTATTCCTGCGCCAACAACGGCAACACTGGTATCGGCATTATTGGACATGGCTTTCTATTGATTTATCGAGAAAACGGTGAGGATGGGCCGCAAAATATGATGACCTGTTGGCGGGTTGATACTCAAGCGTTCGAACTGAACACACGGTAAATGGGCGCTACTCAGGTCATCGCAATAGTATCGACAGTCACCATCGTGTCTTCCATGGCGAGGGCCGGCATCGGCACGCCAGTTGAAGCACCAGCAGGCTCGCTGTAAAAAGAAGAGCGCAGCGTCTGGTTGGTGACAATGTCATTGCGAGCAGCTTTGCCGAAGAAAAAACTGGTCTGTTTGACCATGTGATTGAGTGTCAGGCCGAACCCAGACAGAGTGTGGACCGTGTTTTCCATGACTGTTCGTGTCTGCCCGTTGAGATCCTGATGACTGAGTACCTCGCCGGATGAGTCCACAGGCAAGTGGGCACTGAGAAAAACGAGATCCTGGCAGTGAATTGCGGCCGGATAAGGTAATGATAGAGGCCAGTCCCACCGTTCGCTGTGATAGGCCTTTCGTTCGAGGGACTGGCCATTGAGGCCACGAATGGCCCAGGCGTCAACCCGGGCGAGTTCACCCTCCGGCAACGAGGGGGTGGGTAATTCCGTTGAGGCCGGCGGGTTATCGGAAAAGTGCTTTCCCCTTTCAACGGCCTGATCTTCCCAAGAGCGTACGGTCCCGTCACCCCGATACCAGCAGCCTGTTCTGACGATATCGCCGAAGTCCGCACCGAGCTCTACAAGTATGGTTTTGATCCGGTTCATCATCTCCGCGGTCTGTTCACATAGGTTACTTGACTCAGCGGTAGTGTTTGAGCTCCAAGATGTCGGCTGCGCGCTCACCCAGGCGTGGGAACCGTGACGAATACCGTGGCAGAAAGGGGCTGGCAAGGGCGTCAGGCCTTCAGGATTGGCCGTGACTCTGTCCGTCGTTGAGTCCTGTGCTATAGCGATGGCTTCGATTTCGACCATCATGCCCGGGAGGGCGAGACAGGGCAGCGGAACTGCGGTTATCGCTGGTCCTTCGTCCAGCAGGCGCCCTTTGCCATGCTCTATGAGGCATTGCCCGACGTGCTTGAGAAAGGCTCGCTCGTCAATGCTCCCGTCGCTGGCATAGAACGCCACCAGCTTGGTGACGTCTTTGAGACTGGAGCCCAGGTCATGTAGCACAGTGTCGATGTGACCGACGACCGTTTCTGTCTGCCGTTCAAGATCAAAGGTGTGCAGGGGTTCGCCTTGGTCTGTTTTATCTACCTGGCCGCCGATAAACATCAGGTCTCCCACGCGAATGCCGTGTTTGAAAGCGAGGTGCTGATACCAGTCCCAGTGACCCTCGGGCCAGGAGTATTTTCTTTGGTTCATTTAGGTGATGCTTTTTGAAAAGTGATAAGGTGTACTGAACAGTCACTATCCTGTGGGAACACTGACTGGAGAGCCCATCAAATCGTGTCCTGGGAAGTATAAGCTGAGACACGATCTAGATATCAGGTCATGGCAAGTCGAGATCACAAAGTGCATTCCCGCCCGTCGACCATTCGCGAGTATTCCTTCTGGAGGGAACGGTCACCGCTTCGTTCGGTGCTGCACGATGAGGTTCTGCCTGCCAAGGCTGATGTTGTCATCGTCGGCGCCGGTTATTCGGGGCTTTCGGTTGCGCTGCACCTGGCTCGTGCCGGGCGCGATGTGGTCGTGCTCGAGAAGGACCGTCCAGGTGAGCACGCCAGTACGTTGAACTTTGGTGCCTGCGGTCGAACGATCCGCCATAAATTCACCCAAGTGGCGGGTGATTATGGTTTGGAAACGGCAATCCGTATATTCCGTGAGGCTAAGGCCTGGCTGGATTACACCGTCGAATTTATCGAACGCGAGCAAATCGATTGTGGATTTACACGTGCAGGACGGGTATACGGAGCACACACGCCGGAAGCCTATACGGCCATGGCCAAAGATCTGGAGTATCAGCAACGCCATATGCCGGTCGACAGCGTGATGATTCCCCGTGAAGAACAGAAAAACGAAGTAAGCAGTGATGATTTTTTCGGTGTTCAGCTGCTGAACGATGTCGGGCATCTGGATCCTGGCCGATACCATGCGGGCCTTCTACAGCGTGCTCTCGATTCGGGTGTTCGTGTTTACAGTGGCTGTCGGGCCGAGGCTTTCGAGTGCAATCGTGGGGGTTATGTCGCCAGAACCACCCGCGGCCCCATTCACAGCAAAGAACTCATTCTGTGTACAAATGCCGAAACCTTTGGCTCTGATCCTGTCCTAAAGAAATTTCGTCGAAGATTGATCCCCATTCACTGCTGGTCGGTGGTCACTGAGCCTTTGGATGATCGGCGTATCCGACAGGCGCTTCCCAGCGAGAGGCTTCAACTGGAAACGGTGTTGCTATATACCGCGGTGCGTGTAATCGATCCCGATCGGCGGCTCCTGATCTGTGCGCAACACCTTTATAACCATACCGATGTACCCACGGCCGCTGTTGCGGTTCTGCGTCAAGCGTCAGAACGCATGCCGAGTTTGAAGGACGTCAGGGCAGACTATTGCTGGTATGGCCAATTTGCGATGACTTTTGACTGGCTGCCTCATCTGGGTACTGACCCGGCAACAGGTATCCATTATCTGATTGGTCTGGTCGGTACTGGAGTGCCCGCATCCGGGTATCTGGGTTGGAAACTCGCCAACCGGATTCTTGGCAATCCCGAAGGGGAAACGGTGTTTGCCGACCGTCCGTTTCCCAGTCGGCCGTTCTACAACGGCAACCCAGCATGGGTGCTCCCGGCAGCGAGAGAGTATTACCGTTTTAAGGATCTTCGAGCCTGGAAAAAGGCTTTGGCCAAAAGCTCCCACGCCCGATGACAGGTCAGCTGCGGAATTAAGCGCAGCAGATCTACGAAAATGAATCCAAGGGATTGGGTTTAGAGGTCAACAAATTCGTCCCGCGACTTGCTGTTCGACGATCGGGAGTGCTTTGCTGCCCAAAAAACGTAGACTACGGACCTGGCTGAATGCGGTCCATCCGGGGTCCTTGCTTTGGGATTCTGGTCGTATTCGGCGATGAGCAGTTCATCGACGTCTGGATCGGGCCATGGCAAGAGCATCCCGAAGGAGAAGAGGTCCGGTCCCCACAACGGTAAAGGAGTGAACGATGAGTAGGGAAATTAAGTCGCCGGTCACTGGAACAGTGTGGAAGATCGAAGTGGCTGTGGGGGAACAGGTTGATGCCGATGATGATCTTGTTATCGTCGAATCGATGAAGATGGAAATTCCGGTTGTTGCTGACAACGACTGCACTGTGGAAGAGATCCGGGCCAGAGAGGGTGATGCTGTCACGGAAGACCAGGTTTTGCTGGTTGTCGATCACTGAATCAGGCCGACCGGAACGGGAACCGTTATGACTCGCAGAAAAAGCACACCTCGGCCCGATAAAGATCCCCGCCCCGATCTGGCCCGGATTCTAGAGGCTAGAGCTAAGACACTGGATGAGCAGCGACCGGAAGCACTGGCGAAACGGGCTGCCACGGGCCATCAGACCATCCGCCAGAACATTGCACAGCTCATCGATCCAGAAAGTTTTCAGGAATATGGCCAACTGGCTGAGCCCGCCTATAGAAAGTTGAAGGGACCGGCGGACGGGCTCGTGATGGGTACCGGCATGATGAGTGGCACTCGTGTCGGGTTTATGGGCTACGACTACACGGTTCATGCCGGTACCCAGTCGATTATTAATCACGCCAAGGCCGACCGCTTTCTCCACTTGGTTGAGTCCCTGCGCCTGCCGCTGGTTCTCTGGGCAGACGGCGGGGGTTGGCGGCCGTATGAGAACAACGTTAATTCCAGGGACTATGAGGAGACTTTTGCCATGATGGCCCAGTTGTCGGGTCTGGTGCCAACGGTCGGGGTCGTATCAGGACGCTGTTTTGCCGGCAACGCCAACCTGGCGGGCCTTTGTGACACTCTGGTGGCGACGCGCAAGGCGTCCCTTGGGATGGGCGGTCCACCATTGGTTGAGGCCGCGCTCGGAATCACACTGACCCCGGAAGAACTGGGACCCGCCGAGATGCACGAAGCCAGCGGCGCGGTCGATGTGCTGGTGAATGACGAACCTGAGGCAATCGACTGTGTTCGCCGGTACCTTTCCTATTTTCAGGGTACAGGTGCACGACCCGGTGAAGTCCCCGATACCGCCGCACTTCGCGGGGTGGTGCCGGAGAACCCGCGACGTGCCTACGACGTGCGTAAAGTGATCGAGGGGATTGCCGACGTCGATTCGGTCCTTGAGCTGCGGCCCCGGTTTGCCAGGGCGGCGGTAACTGCACTGGTCAAGGTTCAGGGTGTGCCATTGGGTGTGCTTGCCAATCAGCCCATGCACCAGGCCGGTTCCATCGACAGCCCCACATCCGACAAGCTGGCGCGGTTCATCCAGCTGTGTGATGCCCATGACATCCCGATGCTCTATCTGTGTGATACACCGGGTCTGATGGTGGGGCCCGAAGTCGAGGCAACAGCGCTGGTACGGCACAGTTCCAGAATTCTCAATGCGGCGGTGAATGCCACGACGCCATTCATGACCATCATTCTACGCAAAGCCTATGGCCTCGGGCAGTACATGATGGGGGCGCTGCCACTGAAGCCGGCGCTGCTGGTCGGTTGGCCTACGGCAGAGTTCGGAGCGATGGGGTTCGAGGGTGCAGTCAAGATCACCCACAAGGCGGAACTCGAGATGATCACCGACAAGAAAGCAAGGCTCGAGCGTGAGCGGGAACTCGCCGACGGGCTTCGTGCACACAATACGGCGCTTGGGCTTGCCGGTCGATACGAACTCGATGACGTGATCGATCCTGCTGAGACCCGTGAGGTGGTGATCCGGTTTCTGAACAGCCTGCCGCCGGTGCCACACCGAACCGGGCGCAAGCGAACCATCGATAACTGGTAGTTCCGGGACGGCCCAATGATGGAAAACTGACATGACGAGCAACATCAGACTTGAAGAACGCGATGTCCGCGTAATTGCAGACGGTATGGCGTTCGGCGAAGTAGGTCCCTACGAGCGGTTGCGGGGCGTCGTCCACTACCAGGTTGACCCTTCAGAGCCTGCGCAAGCCGGCATCGTCGATCTGGACAAGGCGCCTGTGAACAGCCACGGCCGGGTCGAATTCCAGGGAGATTTTCTGTTGCTAAGGCCTGTGGAGCCGGATCGGGGAAACCGGCGCATCCTCTTTGAATACTGTAACCGCGGAAACCTCCGTGCCATGCAGTTCTTTAACGATGGGCAGGCATCCAACGATCCGATCGATGAAACCGCGTCCGGCAACGGTTTTCTGATGCGCCAGGGTTATGTGATGGCCTGGTGTGCATGGCAGGGTGATCTTTGGCCAGGCGATGGCCGCCTGACCCTGACAGTGCCGGAGGCGACAGAAGACGGAGAGCCGATCCACGGTATCGTGCGAACAGAATTTATTGTCGATGAGCCGGGGTGTCTGAGCATTCCGTTAAGCGGGCATGCCTCAACGCGCAGTTATCCTGCCGTGGACAGGAATACCCATTCTGCACAGTTCAGCCGGCGGCGATATCCTGAAGACCAACGCCAGATGATTGCGCCGTCAGAGTGGTCCTTTGCCCGGATCGAAGCGGGTTCGCACTCCAGCGAACATCGTTCAGGCCGGGCGGTCGTTCCATCAAACACGCATGTTTATCTTCCGGCGGGCTTCGACACCGGCTGGCTCTATGAGTTGGTGTACACGGCCCAGAACCCCCTGGTTCTGGGCCTTGGCCATGTCGCTGTTCGTGATTTCGTCGGTCACCTCAAATACGGCCAGGAGGATTGTGCCGGGCACCCCAATCCGGCTGGACCCGGGATTGAGAAGGCTTACTGCTGGGGACGATCTCAGGCGGGGCGAGTCATCCGCGAACTGGTGTACGCGGGGTTCAATGAAGACCGTAATCAACGGAGAGTTTTCGACGGGGTTTTACCTCACGTTTCGGGTGGCGGACTGATGTGGATGAATCACCGGTTTGCCTGCGTCACCAGTACGGCGGGGCAGCAGTACGAAGAGCACGAGAATGTCGCCGATCGATTTCCGTTTTCGTATGCCCGTTCTGTCGATCACCTGAGCGGGAAAGAGGACGCCATTCTCAAAAGGCCTGAGACAGACCCCCTCGTCATTCATACCCAGACCGCTACCGAGTACTGGCAGCGTCATGGGTCGTTGGTGCACACGGATACGAAAGGCAACGATCTGCTGCAGCCTGACACCGTTCGAATTTACCTGTGGTCGAGTTCCCAGCATTTCGCCGATCCGAATCTCGCCGTGCCTGTGAGAGGCGTGTGTAAGCAGTACAACAACATCGTGCGAACCACGATGCTTTTCCGAGCCGCACTGGTTGCTATGGACCGCTGGGTGACGGATGGCCTGGAACCGCCTGCAAGTCAGGTGCCGAATGTAAAGGACGGCAGCTTGATCGAGTTTGATTCGTGGCAGAGCCAGTTTCCCGACATCCCCGGTGTCCTTGCCCCGCTTGGTCCGAACAGGCTTGCACCCTATGACTTCGGACCCGATGCTTCAGCGGGTCTGCTGACCCTACAGCCCCCGGTTCGAAACTCCGGCGACTACACGATTCTGGTGCCGGCAGTCGATCAGGACGGCAACGAAATTGCGGGTGTTCGTGCGCCGATGGTGCAGGCGCCCCTGGGAACGTATACCGGGTGGAACCTCAGGGATCGAGGTCATGGCGAGGGATATATGCACGAATTTACAGGCAGCACAATTCCTTTGCCCCAGAGCGAAGAAGTCAGACGTGCAACCCGGGATCCACGCCCCTCGGTTCAGAGCCGCTATCCGGATAGGGAAAGCTATCTGGAAGCGCTACGCACCGCTGCCGAAAAGCTCGTTCAGGATGGCCTGATGCTCGAAGAAGATGTAGGGCGCTCGATCGCGGAATCAAGGAACTGGCACTGGCTCATGAAAGTGTCCGGTTTCTAGTTGAAGATCGGAGTCTTTACAATCGACACCTGCCCGGAGCCTTCCCTGGTGTAACTGCTGATGCGTGCAACCTCACAAACTCTGTTGTCGGACGAGAGTATTGAAACCTATCAACGCGACGGCGTGGTCTGTGTACGGGCACTGATTGATCCGGTCTGGGTTGCGGAGCTGCAGGACCTCGTCGATCGGAACATTGCCCAGCCGTCGACGATGGTGCGCAATATCGATGAACCCGGTGCCAGCGGCAAGTTCTTCGGCGATACGTTTGTCAGTCATCATATCGGTGAATTCCAGCGTTTTATTCAGGACTCCCCTGCCGCCGATGTGGTCGCAGCCTGCATGGGGTCATCGAAGATCAACCTGATCTTCGATCAGATCCTGGCCAAGGAGCCGCAGACCAGCACGCGAACGACCTGGCACCACGACGCCACATACTGGCCCGTGGCTGGTGACATGATTGGGACACTCTGGCTGGCCTTGGACCATGTCACTGTCGAGACGGGTGCGGTCGAATACATCAAAGGCTCTCACCGTTGGGGCAAGCGGTATGCAGCGGTGAGTTTCAGTCCGGAGGATACCTACCAGGAGTCGCTCGAGAGCGTACCTGACATCGATGCCCATCGGGATGCTTACCGCTTTGCCTGCTACGAAATGGAACCGGGCGACTGCACCATTCATCATGGTCTGACGGTCCACGGGGCGCCGGGCAACCACAGTGCCACAAAGCGGCGGCGCGCCTATATCACCCGCTGGGCGGGAGATGATGTCACCTATAACCCGCGGCCGAATCTGCAGCGCATGTTGCGTGATCCGGGTATCGCGTCGGGTGAGCCACTGGACTGTGAGCTCTTTCCGGTTGTTCGGGAGGATCTACCGGCGGGCTAGGTCGCCGGTTCAGGGCATCGATAGCGGGTCCGGGCACAGCCGGTAATCGTCGTCCAGGGCATCCAGACGCGCCATCTGATCGGGGCTGATCTCGAAGTCGAAAACATCGGCGTTCTGGCCGATTCGGCGTGGATTGCTGGACTTGGGAATGACGGCCTGTCCTTTCTGCAGGGCCCAGCGGATCATGACCTGGGCCGGAGATTTGTTCTTCTGGGCGGCAATTTTGGAGAGGGTCGGATCGTCGAACCGCTGTCCCTTGGCCAGCGGGCAGTAGCCGGTCAACTGAATGTTGTGGGATCTGCAGAACTTGGAAATCGGTGTCTGCTGCAGAAACGGACTCAACTCGATCTGGTTGACTGCTGGCCGCTGATCGGTCGTTGAGAAAAGGGCCTGCAGGTGGATGTGTGAAAAATTGCTCACACCGATGGACCGCGCCATGCCGTCGCTCTTGATGCGCTCCAGGGCCCGCCACGAGTCGGTGCGCAGCGTTTGAACGGGCCAGTGGATCAGGTAGAGGTCGACATAATCCAGCCCCAGTTCCTCCAGACTCCGGTCAAAGGCCTTCAGAGCGGCATCGTAGCCCTGATCGTTGTCCCAGAGCTTGGTGGTGACGAAGATCTCCGCGCGTGGCACCGTGCTTTCCCGTACAGCTTCACCGACATCCCGCTCGTTGCCATACATTTTGGCGGTGTCGATGTGCCGGTAACCGGTCTCCAGTGCGTTGGCCACCGCGTCTCGGGTCTCGCCCCCGGCTTTTGCGGCCCAGGTGCCGAGTCCCAGTAGCGGCATGCTGTTGCCGTCGGCCAGTGTGACCCGACTGTCGATTCTGAGCGTGTTGTTTTGGGCGTCTGGCAAGGTCGTCAGGCTCAGCCGATCCTGCAGGTCATGCCGCCGTCGACGGGCAGAGAGACACCGGTAATAAATCGGGCCTCATCCGAAGCCAGGAACAGGGCGGCATTGGCAACGTCCCACGCATCGCCCATCTTCTTGCCCAGCGGGACCTTGGCATTCCGTGCAGCGACCACTTCCTCGCGGGTCTGACCCCAGGCTTTGGCTCGATTGTCCACCGCCATGGGCGTGTCCATCAGGCCAGGCAGGATCACGTTGGCCCGGATGCCGTATTCGGCATTCTGAATCGCCAGTTGCTGGGTCAGTGTCACCAGCGCTGCTTTACTCGCCTTGTAGGTGACCCACGGGTAGTTTTCGATGGCGGCAATGGACGAGATCGTCACGATTACGCCGCTGCCCTGCGCACGCATGACGGGCAGGGCGTGTTTGCAGGTCAGGACCACGCCGCGCAGGTTGACAGTCATGATGCGGTCGAAAGCCTCGACGGAGATCTCGGTGACCGGCGCGTCGCCGCCCGTGACGCTGATTCCGACGTTGTTGTGGAGAATATCCAGTCGGCCCAGTTGTCCCGTACAGTAAACGACGGCGGCTTTGAGACTCGCCTCGTCAACAACATCGGCTTCGGTGGCTTCGGCCGAGCCGCCTTCGGAACGGATGATCTCGACCGTTTCCCTTGCAGATTCCAGGTCCCGGTCCACAGCCAGTACCCGCGCGCCTTCGCGGGCAAAGAGAATGGCCGTGGCCCGGCCGTTCCCCATCGTCGGTCCCGGCGTCTGGCCGGCACCGACGATCATCGCGGTCTTGTCTTTCAGTCTCATGAGGATCTTCTTCCGGGTTCGACCGGCGTTCAGGGAGAAAGCGGTCGCTCTTCACCGTCTGGCAGCGGCATGTCGAACACGTTGAGGGTCGCTGAAACCAGGCAGTAGTAGCCGACTATCCCAACCAGGTCGACGATACCGCGATGACCGATGGCGGCTTCTGTCTGCTGGTAGGTCTTCGGGCTGACCGTTCGGGTCTCGAGCAACTCGTGGACGAAGCCGTAGATCAGGATTTCGTCCGGTTCGGTGAGTTCGGGTTTGCCCTTGTTTCGGATGGCCTCGACCGCGTCGGCTGAAATGCCGGCCTCGATAGCTTCCGGGGCGTGCGCATACCACTCGAACTGTGCACACCAGTGTCGGGCGATCACGATGATGGCCAGCTCCGACAGTCGTTTGGGGAGGGTACTGGAAAACCGGCAGAAAGCGCCCAGTTTTTGCGCTCGGTCGGCGAGTTGCGGGCTGTGCAGCCAGGCGTGGAAAGGCCCCCGCAGGCTGCCGCGCGGGCCCGACATAATGTCGTCGAACACTGCCTTCTGTTCCGGGTTCATCTCTTCGGGTGTCAGTTCAGGGATGCGCGGCATGGTGTGTCTCGTCGTTTGTCATGGGCTGGCGTCGTGGCCCGGGATGGGTGGCTTAACTATGCCGAAGGCGGGGGATTGACGCAAAACACCGATCCCTGGGCGTCCGGGATGCCCGCCGGATTCATGGATCAGGCTGGGGTTCACTCAGCGGCAGAGTCCGGTGGTCAAATCCTGTTTCCAAAGTCGACTTGATCAGCTCGACCTCAAGTGCATGGGCTGCGGTTAGCCGCTTCCAGCGGACATCGTCCATGCCGTCCGTGCGCAGAGCCGTCATCGTGAGCAGACAGCTATCTCCGGATGCGCCGATGACGGCACCCGGCGTGATCCGGACGAAAATTCTGGGTTGTAGATCATCGGCTGAAGGTCCGACCTGATAATCGATCAGCAGTCGCGCCGGATGAGACTCGATCCGCACCAGCACCTGTGCGCCGTCAAAAATCGCGGTGCCGGTCACCAGGCCGTCACTTGCTACGGATACCCGCCAGGTCCCAAACGACCACAGATCCATCCTGCCCGGATCGGTCATGAAGTCAAATACTTCTTCAGCCGTTCTGTCGATCCGTATCGAGGCGGTATCCGCGCCGGGCATGAGGCCATTGCTCTGGAAGGTTATGGCGCGCGGTGCTGCAGCGGAATCGGTCGCCGGCTGCGGGTGAACACCCGGGTCTTTTGGAGACAAGGGCGAATCCGAGGGCGGGCGTGCGGTGTGATCTCGGAAGAAGCAGGTGATGTCAACATCGAGGTACAGGGACAGCGTAAACAGGTTCTGGGCGCTCACATCGGTGTGCCCGTTC
>CAJXBY010000008.1 GCA_913051905.1 uncultured Gammaproteobacteria bacterium
ATCAGGACTTCCTTGGTCAGGAGGGCGATCTAACGGACTTCGAGTTGGAGATGATTAGTGGGGGTAGGGGCCATCAACGCGGCTGCTAACCCATACATCTTCCAGCGCTCGGCTCTCCAGGGCGTGCCAGTGGATTCGAAGGCGGTGGGCGCAAAATGATCTGGATCATCCTTGCTGTAGTCATAGTTGTAGTCATGGCTGATCGGCTGTAGTCATGGTAGCCAAAACGGTTGCCGTTTCATTCAGTGGACCCCGCCATCAAATACAACGGTATAGCCGGCTTGCCGATACTTTTCAGGTGCGGAACCGAAGTTAAGGCGCCGGTCTGGCGATCGGCTGTCACGGATCGCGGCTGGCAGGGTGCAAGAGCACGCTGGAACCTGTCATCCAGGTTGGTTATGCTTGGACTGATGGATCATGATCTGACGACACTTGAGGAGATTCGCACGGCCAGGGCCGCTTTGCCCGAGGTTGTTCGTCGCACCCCGATACTGCCGTTGGCGCCCGAGGTCAGTGATACGGGTCACGAAGTATTGCATCTCAAAGCGGAAAATTTGCAGGTCACGGGAGCCTATAAGGTGCGTTCAGCGTTCAATGTACTGAACAGCCTGAGCGATGCTGAGCGGCGTCAAGGGGTTGTGATGGCCTCGTCGGGGAATTTTGCCCAAGCTTTTGCATTTGCTGGGGCAACGTTAGGGGTATCCATCGTCGTGGTTATGCTCGATCAGACCAGCCCCTACAAAATTGCTGCGACACGAGACCTGGGTGCGGAGGTCGTGTTCTGCGGCAATGACGCACTGAACCGCCAGCCGAAGGTCGAGGAGGTCTCCCGCGACCGGTCAATGACCGGAATCGATACCTGGGAGTACCGGCCGGTGATCGCAGGCCACGCAAGCATCGGTCTTGAAATCGTCGAGGACCTTCAGGGTGTCCAGCAGGTTCTGGTGCCGGTGTCCAGCGGGGGGCTCGCTGCCGGTGTCGCCAGTGCTGTCAAACTGAGGGCACCGAATGTGCAGGTTGTCGGCGTCCAGCCCGAGAATGCCAACGCGTATTACTTGTCCCGCCAGGCAGGCAAACCGGTGACGCTTTCAAAATGGGACTCGATCGCAGACGGATTGTCGGCCCGTTATCCGGGCACTTTTCCGTTCCATCACCTACAGGCCTATATGGATGACGTAGTTCTTGTCTCAGAGAAGGAGATTGCCCAAGCGACCCGGAGTGTGCTTTTTCGCGGCAAGTTGCTGGTTGAACCGGCTGGGGCAGTTGCAGCCGCCGGGTATCTTTCAGCTAAAGTCGACCGGTCTCTCATAACCGTAGCCGTCGCGACAGGCGGCAACCTGACCGAAGACACGTTGAATCGCCTGTTGGAGATGTCAGCGTAAATCGCTTCGGAACAGGTAGCCTTGATGCTTGAGTACTTCCTGGGCGTTCTTCAGCCAAGCAGTCCGCTTGTCAATTCACGCTGAAATTCCGCCCCGGGCCGGGGTCTGGCAGAGTGCCTCGCCTGCGCAAGTCGGCTTTGAGGAGAACGGAGTCGGCGCAGCTGTAAATTTTGCCCTAGAAAATGAAACAGACTGGTCACCCGACCTGTTTGAACAAAAGGCCATAGTCGGTGATGAACCACCGCCCTGGAATGAGATTCTGGGGCCTCTCAAGCCCCGCGGCGGGCCTTCGGGTGTAATAGTGAGTAAGGGGAAGATCCTCGCGGAGTGGGGTAACCCTGACCGGATCGATACGACGTTCAGCGCAACCAAGAGTTATATCGCACTGTGCGCCATCGTGGCCCTTAAACTGGGGTTGATTAGAGACCTCGATGACTGCTTGCGTGATTACGGCCTCTGCAGTCATTTTGAGGCGCCGCAAAACCGGGCAATCAGCTGGCGACACCTGTTACAGCAGACCAGCGAGTGGGAGGGTACGTTGTGGACAAAACCGGACCAGGTTGATCGAAACCGTCACGTCGGCCCTGGTGCCCGGGACTCGGTGAAAGGAAGTCCGCGGAAGCTGAAATCGCCCGGGAGGTATTGGGAGTACAACGACATTCGAGTCAACCTGGCTGCCTTATGCCTGACCCTGCTGTTTGGGCGTTCACTGGAAGAGGTTCTACGTGAACACATCATGGATCCTATTGGGGCCAGCCGGTCCTGGGAATGGTACGGTTACCGAAACAGCTGGGTAGAGGTTCAGGGTCAGAGAGTGCCGTCTGTGTCCGGCGGGGCACATTGGGGGGGTGGGCTCTGGATCAGCACGCTGGACCATGCACGGATGGGACTACTGGTTTCCCGGGGAGGACGTTGGGGTGAGACTGAGGTGTTGCCCAGTGAACTGATTCACGAGCTTTTTGTTCCCTGTGACATCAATCCGAATTATGGGTTCCTGTGGTGGCTTAATACTGATAGCGCAATGTTTTCCAATGCGCCGGAGTCCAGTGTCTTCGCCTACGGTGCCGGGGCCAATTATGTCTGGGTCGATTCACCCCGCGATCTGGTCGCCGTGGTGCGCTGGATAGATCCTGATTCCATGGATGGGTTCATCGCCAGAGTCATGTCTGCTGTACCACCTTGATCTCATTCAACGGTCCGATGTGGAGTCTGATTGGGTGGCCAATTCCCGCCGGTAGGCATAGTTTCGGTCAAAGCGGGACATAAGATAGTCGCCGTAATGAACCGCCTTTGATTCGCTCGGCGTGTCGTCTCCATGCACCAGAGATTCGACCCACGTGTCGTAATTCGGATCGAAAAAGAACGCAGCAGAGTAGCGTTCGGTAGTACTCAGAGTGACTCGGTGTGGAGTAGACGGCCAGCGACCGCCTGACCACAAAGACAAAATATCGGCAACGTTCAGTACGAATGTATGGGGTTGTGGTTCGACCGCCAGCCAGATTCCGTTTGGCTGGCGCACTTCCAGTCCCTGCCTGGCGTCTTGTGCTACGAGGGTGATGAACCCGTGATCGGTGTGTGGTGCAGTCCCGTAGGCGTCCTGCAGGCCAGTTTGGCTGACGGAAGGATACCTTAACAGACGCAGAAAAACGGTCGGATCGGTGAAATGACGGTCAAACACTGTCGATTCCTCACCGAGAGCCCGTGCGAGATGCCGCATAATCTGGCGAGACAGTTTCTCCAATGCCTGATAATAGGACTCTACAACGACTCTGAACGGTTCTCCGAGGTCGCGGGGCCACTGGTTGGGTCCGAAAACAGCGTTCCCCCAGCGGGAGTGCGAAGGATCGACAGGCTGCATGACCATGAAAGATTCAGAATGATTCGGGCTTCGGGGTTTTTCAATTGACGAGGTGACCAGGGTGCTGGACTGGTTGCTGATATAGCCGCGGTGATACCGGTTGATTTGAACAGATTGTTTTTGCGCGTCGGTTTGGGCGTGGAACTCTCGGTTGGCCCGTAAAAGATTCTCGATCGTCTGACCTTGTACGCCATGGCCGGTGATATAACAGAAGCCTGAAGCCGACAGTGCCCTGTCGAGATTTCGCGCGATGGCATGATTGTCCGGTCGGCACTCTCCGACATGAAGATCGATGATGGGCAGCGAAGAGCTTGAAGGCATCGGTACGGAGGCAGGCGGCATGTTGGATGCAGTGATGGAATCAGATAATGAACGGTGCACTTGAACGCTACAAATCAGAGCATGACATGGTCCCTACAACGAAGCAAACTTCTACAGAGGCGTCAATCTGGATCAGTGTCGTCTGGCTGGGAAGTCATCTGTGACTGAAATGCTGGCCCAGGATTTCGAATATGACCTGCCTGAGCACCTGATCGCCCAACACCCTCCGCCCGAACGCTCGGGGAGCCGATTGCTGGTTGTTCCTGCGACCGATACGGCTCTCCATGACCTTAAGTTCAAAGATCTACCCGAAGTACTACTACCTGGAGATCTTCTGGTTTTTAATGACACCCGCGTGATCAAGGCACGCCTGTATGCAAGAAAATCCGGGACCGGTGGTGCCGTAGAGATACTGATTGAACGTCAGTTGGGTGATTTCAGGTGTCTGGCTCAGGTAGGGTCCAGTAAACCGGTAAGGACAGGGGCAAGACTCGTAACAGCAGGAGGGCGGATACTCGAAGTCGAAGCAACGGTTGAGGGATTCAAATCTCTGCTTTCGTTGCACAAGGTGCCGCTGCGCAAAATTCTCGATGAGGAAGGCGGGGTACCCCTCCCGCCGTATATCAAGCGTAAAGCTGAAAATCACGACGGGCATCGTTATCAGACCGTGTACGCTCGAAAGCCGGGTGCAGTGGCGGCACCCACTGCAGGGTTACATTTTGATCACTCCCTGCTGGCCCGTTTTAAAGCGCGGGGCATCAATTCCGCATTCATCACGCTGCATGTAGGGGCCGGCACCTTTCAGCCGTTACGCAGTGAACGCATAGAATGTCACACTATGCACAAAGAATGGATGTCGGTTGATCAGCAGATCGTAGAGGCGGTCGGCAGAACCCGACAGGCTGGAGGGCGGGTTGTCGCTGTGGGTACGACTGTGGCGCGGGCGCTGGAAAGTGCGGCTCAGTCCGGCACCCTTGAGCCTCTTGAAGGGGATACTGGAATCTTTATAACGCCCGGATTCCGTTTCCGGGTGCTGGACCTGCTGGTCACAAACTTTCACCTGCCCCGCTCGAGCCTGTTGATCATGGTCAGTGCATTTGCGGGCAGGAAAAAGATTCTCGATGCCTACCGGCATGCAGTCAGCCAGAACTATCGCTTCTACAGCTATGGGGATGCGATGCTGCTTGAAAGAGAAAGTGTCGACCGGTGAAATTTAGGGTTACTGCAAAAGATGGCAATGCCCGCCGGGGCAGCTTGACCCTGGCACGTGGTGTGGTGGAAACCCCGGTGTTCATGCCGGTCGGTACGGGCGGTGCGGTCCGTACTGTTACGCCGGAAGAAGTCGCGGAAAGTGGCGCCCGGGTCATTCTAGGTAACACCTTTCATCTGATGCTGCGTCCCGGCGCGGAAGTGATTCGGGCGCATGACGGTCTGCATAAATTCATGCATTGGTCTGGGCCGATCCTGACAGATTCAGGTGGCTTTCAGGTCTGGAGTCTTGCAGACCCCCGAGATATCTCTGAACAGGGGGTTACCTTCCGTTCTCCATTCGACGGCTCAAAGATCTTTCTTGGTGCCGAGGAATCGATGTCGGTGCAGCAGACTCTAGGCTCGGATATTGCTATGGTCTTTGATGACTGCACGCCCTATCCGGCAACGCACCAAAATGCTCGAGAATCAATGGAGCGGTCATTGCGCTGGGCAAGGCGTTGTCGGGATGCACACAGCAGCGATCAACAGGTGCTCTTCGGGATTGCGCAAGGGGGTATTTATCCGGACCTGCGCGTCCGCTCGCTCGAAGTGCTGGAAGAAATCGGTTTTGATGGCTATGCCTTGGGCGGTCTTTCCGTGGGTGAGCCGACCGACCAGATGCACAGCGTGCTGGGGCAGGTCACACCCCAGATGCCTGATGAAGCTCCCCGTTATCTTATGGGTGTTGGGAGACCTGAGGACATCCTGGTGGGCGTGCGATCGGGAATCGATCTTTTCGATTGTGTGTTGCCGACCCGTAATGCCCGAAACGGTTGGCTCTATACCCGTCGTGGTATCGTCAGGCTGAAAAATTCCGCTCACCGGACCGACACGCGACCAGTTGAAGAAGACTGCGGTTGTCCTGCCTGCCGCCACTACAGCCGAAGCTATCTTCGTCATCTGTTTGCGACGGGCGAGACCCTCGGCAAGCGGCTTTGTACGTTGCACAACCTGTGGTTTTTTGGGGCCTTCATGGAAGATATCCGGTGCGCGGTGGACTCTGGAACCTTGGAGACATTCAGCGAGGCCTTCCTCGACGGTTACATCGAGAGGGGCACGAATGTGGCATAATCGGGCGCTTTTCCAGTTTAGACCGGGGAATCCCCAATGAGTTTCCTGATATCAGATGCATGGGCACAGGGCGGCGAAGGCGGTAGCGGATTGCTCAGCCTGGCGCCGCTTGTCATCATCTTCGTTCTTTTTTACTTCCTGCTGATACGACCCCAGCAGAAGCGGGCAAAACAGCACAAGGAAATGGTAGCGTCGATCAAGAAAGGTGACGATGTCGCCACCAACGGCGGTCTGTTGGGACGAGTGATTGACCTGGATGACAATTTCGTCACCCTGGAGATCGCCAAGGGCGTCAACGTGAAAGTGCAGCGACCGTCGATCGCCCAGATGATACCCAAGGGCGTAGCTGACTCCGCCTGACAGTCCGCTAATGTATAACCACTACCCCTGGTGGAAGTGGCTGATCATCGTTCTGGTGATCGTGCCGGGGCTTTTTTACGCGGTTCCCAACCTGTTCGGAGATGATCCTGGGATACAGATCCGTGGTTCCCGCGGTGCCTCACTGACATCGAATGATCTTACTAAAGTGACGTCGGTGCTGGACGGGACAATTGCTGTCAAATCTGCGATCCTGGACGAAAAAGGTATTAACCTTACTTTCGATAATCCGGACGACCAGCTTCGGGCGAGAGACACCCTCGAGGTTGGACTGGGAAACCGTTACACCATTGCCCTGACCCTGCTGCCTGCCGCACCGGATCTATTTGGCCGGATCGGTTCAAAACCGATGTATCTGGGTCTGGATCTGCGTGGCGGCGTTCATTTCCTGATGGAAGTGGACATCGACAGCGTGATGCGCCGGGCAGAAGAGCGCTATGTCGCCGACCTGAGAGCGGCGCTGCGCAAGGAAAAACTGCGTTATAAGGAGATTCGCCGGCAACCCGGGGGTGCGATCACCATCCGGCTCAGGAACCCGGACGAACTGGAGACGGCTGAGAAGGTCATCAGAAAACAGTTTCCCGGTCTCGATCTGAAACAACTCGAGGGTACCGGGGAACAGCAACTGCAGGTGCTACTGAACCAGTCAGAAATAGAAGAATTATCAGAATTTGCACTTACCCAGAACATAACTGCCCTCCGTAACCGAATCGACGAACTCGGTGTGGCAGAGCCGATCGTCCAGCGCCAGGGCGACCGCAGGATCGTCGTACAGCTGCCCGGCGTGCAGGATACGGCCCGGGCCAAGCGGATTCTCGGTCGAACAGCCACGCTGGAAATGATGCTGGTTGACGAGGAGCACAGTCTGGAGGCAGCCGTCGACGGGAAGGTGCCGCCTGGTTCGAAGCTCTATCGGATGAGGGATGATCGGCCGATTCTGCTGAAGAAGCGCGTGATTTACTCCGGTGAGAATATCGTTGATGCCGCGGCCAGTATCGATACGCAGAGCGGGGGTCCGATCGTGAGTATTACGCTTGATGCGGTCGGAGCAAGGATTAACCAACGTATTACCGGCGATAACATCGGCAAGCGCATGGCCGTTGTGTATATCGAGCTGCGCTCCAGGGTCAAGACCGATGCAGATGGCCGTATGGTGGTCGGGTCGGACGGCAGATCGGTGAGGGTAAAAGAGCGCTTGGAGGAAGTCATCACCGCCCCGGTCATCCGTGATCAACTTGGCAAACGGTTTCAGATCGAGGGCCTGGACAGTGTCAATGAAGCCCGGGATCTCGCATTGCTACTTCGGGCAGGAGCACTTGCAGCTCCAGTCGAGATCATCGAGGAACGGACTGTCGGTCCCAGTCTTGGTAAGGCCAATATCGATCAGGGTTTCAGGTCTGTCATTGTTGGCTTTGCACTGGTGCTGATTTTCATGTTTGTGTATTACCGTACGTTCGGCTTGTTTGCCAACGCTGCTCTTGCGCTTAACCTGGTTCTGATCGTCGCCGTGCTGTCCTTGTTTCAGGCGACACTGACATTACCCGGGGTTGCCGGAATCGTCCTGACAGTCGGTATGGCAGTTGATGCCAATGTGCTCATATTCGAACGCATCCGCGAGGAAATCAGAAATGGAAATACGCCTCAGGCAAGTATTCATTTAGGTTACGACAGGGCGCTTTCCACCATAGTCGATGCCAACATCACAACGCTGATTGCTGCCGTTGTACTGTTCAATTTCGGTACAGGGCCCATCAAAGGATTCGCGGTGACCCTCAGCATAGGAATCATCACGTCCATGTTTACGGCAATCATGGTAACGCGGGGACTGGTTAATTTGCTCTACGGAGGCAAGCAGGTTAAGCGCCTGGCGATCTGACGAGTTTATGGAATTTCTGAAGAAAGATACCCGGTTTGATTTTCTCGGTCGGCGAAAACAGGCGGCTGTGGTGTCTGTAGTCGTGATAGCGATCGGATTGATTTCCCTGACATTCCGTGGTCTGAATTTCGGTATCGATTTCACCGGGGGAACACTGGTTGAGGTTTCTTATGCCGACTCGGTAGACGCAAACGAGATTCGGGCAGATCTTAAAGGGGCGGGATTCGATGACGTCATCGTTCAGCACTTCGGAACATCCCGTGACCTCATGATTCGACTTCCCGCGGACAGTGATGTCAACGCAGCCCAGACCAGCAGTCTGATCATGGCGGCCCTTAGGGTGCCTTTTTCGGAGACTCTGGCAGACACACCGGAAGGACAGAAGCAGCGCTGTGTGAAAGAAAATAGTGAACCGCAGGAATGTGAAGTACAGATGCGTCGGGTTGAGTTCGTGGGACCCCAGGTCGGAGAGGAGCTGACCGAGGACGGGGGTCTTGCCATGCTTTACGCATTGATCGGAATTCTGGTTTATGTGGCATGGCGGTTTGAGTGGCGTTTCGCTCTTGGCGCTATCATTGCCCTTGTCCATGATGTCGCGATAACCATAGGGTTCTTCTCTTTGACCGGGCTCGAATTCTCTCTGCCGGTGCTGGCGGCTGTGCTGGCGGTAATCGGTTATTCATTGAACGACACAATCGTCGTGTTCGACAGGATTCGAGAGAATTTTCGCAAGATGCGGCGGGGTACGGTCAGCGAAATTATGAATCGGGCGATAAACCAGACCCTTCGCCGGACCGTGCTCACATCATTGACTACATTGTTGGTTGTTCTGACACTACTGTTGATTGGCGGCGAAATTATCAAGGGATTCGCCGCGGCTCTGCTGATCGGTGTACTGGTGGGAACTTATTCTTCGATCTTTGTGGCAAGTCCTTCCGTATTGAGTATGGGCATATCCCGGGACGATATGCTTCCGGTCGACAAGGAAGGAGAGGAAGCAGACGCGTTGCCCTGAGGCAACGGCGCTGCCAGAGATGCCAGGGGGCTAACGTGCGCTGCCCCAGCTGCGGTTCCGACAGCACGCGGGTCATCGACTCCAGACTCAGCGATGGCGGAGATTCTGTCCGCCGCCGGCGTTCTTGTCAGGACTGCGAACACCGTTTCACTACGTTCGAACGGTCGGCTTTGGATTATCCGCGGGTTATTAAAAGCGATGGACGGCGTGAGGTTTGGAATGAGGAAAAATTACGGCGCGGCATCATGCGTGCGTTGGAGAAGCGCCCAGTCGGAGTAGACGACATAGAGTCGGTCGTTCTCGGGATTACCCGTGCCCACAAAATATCAGGTGAACGTGAAGTTCATTCCGCAGTGATCGGTCAGGTCGTCATGGAGGCTTTGCAGAAACTAGACGAAGTGGCTTATGTGCGTTACGCCTCCGTATACCGGCGTTTTGAAGACGCTTCAGCTTTTACCGATGAAGTCGATCGCCTGCGGCGGTCCCGTCAACGCGTCACGGAGGTCTCTCAGCTTTCTCTGTTAACTGACAAAGAGATGGTGGTAAAGAAATGAGTGTGGCCGGTGGGGTAATCGATTGGGATCAAACCCATATGTCTCAGGCGCTGGCTCTGGCGTCTCGCGGGTTGTTTACGACACGCCCGAACCCCAGGGTCGGCTGCGTGGTTGCTCGGGCTGGCCGGGTCGTCGGCCAGGGTTGGCACGAGTGGGCCGGTGGAAAACATGCAGAGGTCATAGCACTGGAGCAGGCCGGAAAGCTTGCTGTGGGTGCGGAGTTGTATGTCACGCTGGAACCCTGTAACCATACCGGCCGTACCGGTCCGTGCGTTGAAGAGGTCATCCGGGCCGGGGTCAAGCGGGTCGTAGGGGCGATGCAGGATCCGAATCCCAAGGTGTCCGGCCGGGGGTTTGAGAAATTGAAGTCGGCCGGTATCCGAGTCGACGTCGGAACAGGTTCTGCGGAGGCTGAGAGACTCAACGAGGGCTTCATTCGACGGATGACAACCGGCAGGCCTTTCGTCAGGGTTAAAGTGGCGGCTACGCTCGACGGGTGTACGGCGGCGAGGGACGGTAGCAGCCAGTGGATCACCTCAGAGGAAGCCCGCCGGGATGTCCAGTGCCTACGTGCGAGGAGCTGCGCCCTGGTGACCGGTATAGGAACTGTGACCAAAGATGACCCACGACTGAACCCGCGAGTCGACGGGCCTGTTGCATCGACTCTGCGGGTGGTGCTCGACGGAAACGCCATTTTGAAACCGGATGCGGCTTTGTTCGGTGTCGATGGACCGGTGGTGATCGTAACGGCGGCCAAGGATGCCGATAGAGGCCTGTTTGACTCGAGGACTGAGTGCATACGGCTGACCGGCTCTGCCCGTCGGGTCGATGTGCCGGGTGTTGTCGACTGGTTGGGCCAACGGGGCTGCAACGAGATCCTCGTCGAGGCTGGTGCCGGTGTATCTGGAGCGTTCCTCTCGACCGGCCTTGTTGACGAGATCGTGGTTTACAGTTCGCCGGATGCACTGGGCAGTGAAGGAAGGGGGATGTTTGAATTGTCCGGAGTCCAGGGAATAGAAGACCGTGTTCAGCATGAAGTGATGGATGTGTCGCGGATCGGTCGTGATCTGAAAATCGTGTATCGTCCTATCAACGAGAGGGCGGGGTGATGTTTACTGGAATCGTAGGGGCTCGTGCAGAAGTTTCGGCGATTACCCGTCAAAACGGAGATCTCTGTCTCGGGCTCAGCGCAGTTGTTCTTGAAAACAATGATGTCAGCGTTGGTGAGAGCATTTCGATCAATGGCGCGTGCTTAACGGTCATTCGTCAGAACGGGCCAAGAGTAGATTTCGATATCTCGGTCGAAACACTCAACCGGACCAACTTTGGTGAACTGGCTGTCGGTGATTCGGTAAATATAGAACGGTCGATGCGTTTTGATGACCGCTATGGAGGCCACCTGGTGTCAGGTCACGTCGATGGAATCGCAATACTGGCCGAACGCAGGACAGTTGCACGCTCAGAGGCAATGGTATTTCGCTGCCCGCTCGACCTGGCCCCTTTCTTTGCAGAAAAAGGTTCAGTCACGGTGGATGGCGTCAGTCTGACGATTAATAAGGTAGTCGACTCGGACAGTGCGGTTGATTTCGAAGCGAATATTGTGCCCCACACACTGGCCGTGACGACCCTGGGAGAGCTCCAGAACGGAGGCCGTGTTCACATCGAAGTCGATCTGGTAGCGCGTTATCTGAAAAGGTTTCTGGACACTCAGGCGTGAGATTTTTCAAATGAACACGGTCTTCAGGCCCCAGGGGGCCGGCATCAGTAGGGAAAGTAAATGACGGACGATCGTGTCCAGTCGGTAGTCCGGGTGAGTCCGATCGAGGAGATCCTCGAGGCCTACCAGGAGGGTAGGATGGTGATCCTGGTGGATGACGAGGACCGTGAAAATGAAGGAGACCTGGTTCTGGCTGCCGGTTGTGTGACAGCCGATCACATCAACTTCATGGCATCACACGGACGGGGTCTGATCTGCCTGACCTTAACGAAAGAGCGTTGCCAGAGGCTCAATTTGCCATTGATGGTCAGTGAAAACGATTCACGTTATTCGACCAATTTCACGGTGTCGATCGAAGCCGCGCAGGGTGTGACAACAGGTATATCTGCCGCTGACCGGGCAACTACGATCCAGTCAGCGGTCAGCGAGAGTGCAACCGCCAATGACATCGTCACGCCAGGTCACGTGTTTCCCGTGATGGCTCAGCCTGGTGGGGTACTGACCCGGGCAGGTCACACCGAGGCCGGAGTGGATCTTGCCAGGATGTGTGGATTCGAACCCGCCAGCGTGATCTGCGAGATCCTGAACCCGGACGGCACCATGGCGCGGCTCCCGGATCTCGTCAAGTTCGGGCGAAAGCATGAGATCAAAATCGGCACCATTGCCGATCTGATCCGGTACCGGCTGAAGAACGAACCGACGGTCTGGAGGGTTTCGGAAAACCTGATCGAGACACGGCACGGGCAGTTTCGGGCAGTGGTCTATGAAGACGCGGAGTTGCGTGATGTCCATCTGGCTCTTGTGGCGGGGCAGATTGAGGCTGATCAACCGACGCTGGTCCGGGTCCAGAGCCATCGCGGCGTCTACGACATGCTGGCTGAGGCAAGGGAGTCGGGACGCTGGAGCGTAGATGCTGCGTTGCAACAGATTGCCGAAAAGGGAAGAGGCGTCGTTGTGCTGCTGGCTTATGCCGAGGATGCGGTGACCCTCGAGCGGCGCTTGCGTGGAGAAACCAGTGATGAGGGTGAAGGTGGCGAATTGCGGATGCTCGGGGCGGGGAGTCAGATACTTGCAGATTTGGACGTCGGCGATGTGATCGTTATGGGGACGCCGCGCCGGACTCATGCACTTTCCGGATTCGGGCTGAAAGTGGTTGAATACTTAAGTGATCCTCCGCAAATGAGAACATGACGTCTGGGAGTCGTCATTTAGCCCGACGCAGCGCCATCCAGGCGCTATACCAGTGGGAACTGACCGGTCAGAGTGCTGCCGAAATCGAATCGGGGTTCATCAGTGACGATGCTTATTCCGGTGTCAATCGGGATTATTTTCTGCAGCTGATCGAGAACATTCCAAGGTATTGTGAAGCGCTGGATGATTGCCTCAAGCCCTGTCTCTCGCGTGAGTTGGATAGCGTGGACCCGGTTGAACGGTCGATTCTGCGTCTCGCTGCCTACGAGTTGATTTACGAATCTGGGATACCGTACAAGGTGGTTCTGAACGAAGCGATAGAGTTGTGCCGAATTTTCGGATCAGAAGAAGGCTACCGGTTTGTAAACGGAGTACTTGATCGCTTGAGTACGCAGATCCAGCACGATCGCCAAGTCAACTGAAAGTCCTGATGGACGAATTCGAGATTATCGACCGCTACTTTGTACACAAATCATGCCCATCTGACGTTATCGTGGGCATTGGCGATGATGGAGCAGTTATCCGGACCAGTCCGGGCGAGGAAACGGTACTGGCAACGGATACGCTGGTTGAAGGCGTTCACTTTGCGTCTGGCGCCAGTCCTCAGGATATCGGGCATAAATGCCTCGCAGTCAACTTGAGTGACCTGGCCGCGATGGGTGCGGTGCCGCGGTGGGCTCTTTTGAATCTGACCTTGCCGAACGCCCATGAAGATTGGCTCCAGCATTTCTCGTCCGGTTTTCTGGGTCTCGCCAGGCACTATGGAGTGACACTCGTCGGAGGAGATACGTCCCGTGGACCGCTGTGTATTTCCGTGACCGCGGCAGGTACCTTGCCTTCTGGTACTGCACTGACCAGAAGCGGTGCGTGTTCGGGCGACCAGGTCTGGGTCAGCGGGAGTCTCGGCGATGCGGCAATCGGACTGCGGATTGCCCAGGAGGGTCGGAATCAGGCTGATTCGCACACGGCGTCGCTGATCAGACGGCTGAATGTCCCGGAGCCTCGGGTATCGTTGGGTCAGTCTTTAAGAGGTGTCGCTAGTGCTGCCGCTGATGTGTCAGACGGTCTTTTGTCCGATCTAAGACATATCCTTCGCTGCAGCGGTGGTCTGGGTGCGATTCTGGACGTGTCGTCGCTGCCGTTGTCACCAGCCGCACTGGCGGTCTGTGACGAGCGCACTGTCCAGTCATCGGCCCTGGGTGGGGGAGATGATTACGAATTGTGCTTTACAGTGCCGGCAGAACACGAAGAAAAATTATTGGCTTTGAATGAACAACAGATGACCCCGATCGTCAAGGTCGGAGAGGTCTGTGCCGACGAAGGCATACGCCTGATTGGATCAGGATCAGAGTACTTGGATCCAGAAACTATCGGCCATCGGCACAGCTGGCCGGCCGAATCCTGAACCATGCCGAGGTCGTTCCTGTCACTCGACAGCGCCGTATTGTTTCTTGCTCAAGGGTTCGGGACTGGTCGGTCAAAATTTGCGCCAGGCACCATAGGTACACTGGTTGGCCTGCCGCTGATCTGGTTGCTGTCTTCCGCCAGTCCCTCAATCGCTGTCGGTTTTGTCTTTGGTTTTGGACTTCTCTCGGTGTGGATCGCTGGGCGTGCGTCCCGTAATCTGGGCAGCGAAGACGATGCTTCAATTGTGATTGACGAAATCGCGGGGTTCCTGGTGGCTATGGTATTGGTGCCCCTGACTGTATGGACCGCACTGGCAGGTTTCGTCATCTTCCGACTGCTGGATATTTTGAAGCCGTTCCCGATCGGTTGGCTGGAACGACGAGTGAAGGGCGGAGCAGGGATCGTCGCGGACGATGTAGCGGCGGGTGTCTTGACGAATATCCTACTACAGGTCGGAATTTTGTGGCTCTGATTTACGGTGCAACGGGCGATTCCAGGTAACCTGTACGATTACAATTACCCAGGTAGAAAACTTAACCAGAACGCAGAGGAGTTTCTGAAAATGCCGTCTTTCGACGTTGTGAGCCAGGTCGACTGGCACGAACTCAGTAACGCGGTCGACCAGGTCAATCGCGAGGTGACCAATCGGTTTGACTTCAAAGGGAGCGATGCACGGGTGGAGCAGAGTGAATCACAACTGACGCTCTATGCCGATGACGAGTTTAAGATCCAACAGATCGCAGATATTCTGGACATGCGGCTTGCCAAGCGGGGGATCGACGTTACCTGTCTACAAGCGGGGGATATCGTAGAGCGGGGTGCCGGTAAGGCCAGGCAGGAGATCACGATCCGGCATGGAATTGGCTCTGATCTCGCCAAAAACCTGGTCAAACGAATTAAAAAAGAAAAACTTAAGGTGCAGGCCGCAGTTCAGGGCGAGCAGTTACGGGTTTCCGGCAAAAAGCGCGACGACCTTCAGGCCGCAATTGCGTTGCTCAAACAAGAAGACGTCGGGCTGCCGCTACAATACGTCAATTTCCGCGATTAGACCCACCCCCGACCAGGACGTTCTACGGGGGACACTATCCAACGTATCGGTCAGCGCTCCAGATATTGGAGTTTATCTTTGACGTCGCGCCACTGGTCCGAGTCGGGCGGGGGATCTTTCATCTCGGTGATCACAGGCCATTGCTGTGCCAACTCAGCATTGAGTACCAGGAAATTCTGTTGACCCTCAGGCAGGTCTTCTTCAGCGTAAATGGCATCCACCGGGCATTCGGGCTCGCAAAGGCTGCAATCTATACATTCTTCGGGATCGATGACCAGAAAGTTGGGTCCCTCGTGGAAGCAGTCTACTGGACACACCTCGACGCAATCGGTGAGTTTACAGCGTATGCATGAGTCAACGACAACGTAAGTCATAGTGCGGCTCCGGGTTGTGCCTGGAAGATTCGTCGGTGATTGATTTTACTCCAGAAGGGTCATCTGTCGAGAATGATTTATAAGATCATCTCTGACTTCAACCAGCCAGACTAATACTATTGACTGACCGGGCCGACCATCTGCCGCAGTTCGAAGAGAATTGCTAACGCTTCACGCGGACTGATTGAATTTGGGTCCAGTTCCCGAAGCCGTTCGATAGCGGTTTTTATGGTGGTGTCATCTCGCGTGGCGAAAATCGGCATCTGATGGGCCATGCTATCGCCGGTGACGCGCTGATAACGTTTTTCCAGTTCGAGCAGGCGCTTCATTGCATCATCGATGACGAGTTCGGGCAGACCGGCCAGTCGAGCAACCTGCAGGCCGTAGCTCCGGTTCGCCGGACCCGGTTTCAGCTGGTAAAGAAAAACGATTCCGTCTCCATGTTCCACAGCGTCTAGGTGCACGTTGATCATGCGTGGGGTCTGGTCGGCAAGCGCGGTCAGTTCGAAATAGTGGGTGGAGAATAAAGTGAAGCTATTGATACGGCCGGCAAGATCAAGCGCGCAAGCGGTTGCGAGTGCCATGCCATCGAATGTGCTGGTTCCCCGGCCGATCTCATCGACAAGAACGAGGCTTTCGGTGGTCGCGTTCCGGAGGATATAAGCCATCTCGGTCATCTCGACCATGAACGTGGACCTCCCGCCAGCCAGGTCATCCGAGGCGCCGATACGGGTGAAGATCTGTCTGACGGGCCCGATCCGGGCGGAATCCGCGGGTACAAAGCTCCCGGTGTGTGCCAATAGAACGATCAATGCAATCTGCCGCATATAAGTGCTTTTACCGCCCATGTTCGGTCCGGTGATTAGCAGCATCCGCTCGACCTGGTCTAGATTCAGGTCATTGGCGATGAAAGGATCACTCTGGCTTTGTTCCACCACTGGATGGCGACCGCCAGAAATGACGAGTTCGGAATCTTCGATCAGTTCGGGACGGCAAAAGCCAAGGTGGTCGGCACGGCGAGCCAGGTTGTTGAGTGCATCAGCTTCAGCGATCGCCCGGGCACCGGCCTGGAGGCGCGGCAGATCGGGTTGCAGGTCTTGAAGAATGCCTTCATAAAGAGACCGTTCACGAGCCAGGCCTTTTTCTTTTGCCCGCAGAACCCGGTCTTCATAGGTCTTGAGCTCTTCAGTGATGTAACGCTCAGTGTTTTTCAGGGTTTGCCGGCGGTGGTAGGTAGGCGGAACGTGAGCAGCCTGCGATCGGGGCACTTCGATGTAGTAACCGTGCACACGGTTAAATTGAACTCTGAGTGAACGAATACTGGAATTGACCTGTTCGCGTTTTTCGATCTCGAGCAATAAGGCGTTGTCATCCAGTTGGAGGGTCCGGAGCTCATCGAGTTCCGCGTCATATCCTGTCCTGATGACCCCCCCGTCCCGTATCGCTGGGGCGGGTTCCTCAGCGATCGAACGTTGCAGGAGATCGAGTACCTGAGGCTCAGGTTTTGAACTCTTGGCCAGCTGTGCCATTCTTGCACTGCCCGTTGCCCCCATTTGATCTCCCAGTTCCGGGAGCAGGGTATAAGCGTTTCTCAGTCGGACGAGGTCTCCTGGCTTTGCTGTACCCATAGCGATTCTGGACAAGATACGTTCGATGTCTCCGACTTTTCTCAGGCACTTATAGAGATTGTCGGGCTCGGCGCCTAACAGCGCGGACAGCGCATCATGTCGTTCGATCAACTCCCGACGGTCGAGCGATGGTCCCGTCAGCCAGCGGCGCAGCTGTCGGCTGCCCATGCCAGTTGCGCAGTCATCGAGAAGGCCAACCAGCGAGGTTCCATCGGGAGAGTTGGTGGTCTCTATCTCCAGATTGCGCCGGGTAGCTGCATCCATCACCATCTGGTCATCAAACTGCCCGATGGTGAGCGAGTTAATGTGCGGCAGTTTGTTGCCGCGAAGGTCTTGAACATACTGAACCAGTGCGCCTGCAGTGGCTGTGGCAGCAGGATGGTCCAGGCAGCCGAAAGCATTGAGATCGTGCGTGCCCAATAGTTCCTGCAGACGGGCACTCGCACGGTCCAGATCGTAATACCACGACGGGATAGCATGGCGTGGCAGGTTGCCAATGACAGGGTAATTGTCTGGCCCGGAATCGTCAGGAAACAGCAGTTCAGCCGGTTGAAGCCGTTCCAGCTCTTCTCGCAGCACCTTGATGTTTGGCAGTTCCTTTGCTTCGAAACGACCGCTGGAGATCTCCAGAGTTGCAACCGCACACTTTCCATCTTCGATCCAGGCGGCTACAACACAGTTCTCACTTTTCTCATCCAGCAAATCTTCTTCAATTAACGTTCCAGGGGTGACGATTCGGACTACCTTGCGGTCAACGGGCCCTTTACTCTTCGCCGGGTCTCCGACCTGTTCACAAATGGCAACCGCCTCTGCCTGCTTGACCAGTTTGGAAAGATACTGATCGACACTGTGGACCGGGACTCCCGCCATCGGGACCGGCTGGCCGGCCGATTGACCCCGTGCGGTCAAGGTGATATCCAAGAGTCGGGATGCTTTTTCAGCATCGTCATAGAACAGCTCGTAGAAGTCCCCCATGCGGTAGAACAGCAAGATGTCCGGGTGGCTGGATTTGATGCGCAGGTACTGACGCATCATGGGTGTGTGCGCTGCCAGGTCCTTGTCAGCGTAAAGTGGCATGTTCAAAGGTCAAGTATGGTGCCTGGCAACAGTCCGAAGAAACTCGTTGAAGATCCGGGGATTCGCCGTAACGACATCACCGGTATCGAGAAAATCTTGGCCTCCTTCAGGGTCAGAAATCAGCCCCCCGGCCTCCCGGATGAGCAGCGCACCGGCTGCCATATCCCATACTTTCAGTCCAAATTCCCAGAAACCATCCATGCGGCCTGCCGCGACATAAGCCAGATCGAGTGCGGCAGAACCGGTGCGCCGGATTCCAGCGGAACGCCGGGTGAGCATCCTGAACGTCTTGGTCCATTGATCCAGGCGATCGAGTTCTCTGAAAGGGAACCCCGTGCCCAGAAGTGCCGTCTCGAGATGGGCGCAGGAACTGACGCGGATTCGTCTCTCATTCAATTGTGCTCCCTGGCCACGGCTGGCGGTAAAGAGCTCGTTTCGCAGGGGGTCATAAACCACACCGTGCTCAATCGTCCGATCCTTGAGAACAGCAATTGAAACGGCAAACTGAGGGAAACCATGGATAAAATTGGTGGTGCCGTCGAGCGGATCGATCACCCACGTGTATTCTCCTCCTTCGCGCTGGCCGCTCTCTTCGGCCAGTACTCCGTGATCCGGATAGGCTTTAAGCAGAATCTCAAGAGCGATTTCCTCGGCTTCAGTGTCGGCCTGGCTGACATAATCATTACGGGCTTTCCGGGTGACCTCGATGCGATCCAGGCGATCGTAGTGCATTAGAATGACCCTTGCTGCCTGACGGGCAGCTCGAACAGCGGTGTTCAGCATGGGATGCATCGAATTGTTCTCGGTTGAGGATTGTCTGAAATCGCTGGCCGCATGCGCCGGACCCCGACTGGTTTTCCGGAGCCGCGGATACTCACACCGCTAGTGATAGTCTAACGGTGTAGGACCGATTCCTGAATGCGCTTATTATCCATTGATGTCTCTTGATAAAATCAGGATTGTTCTCGTTCGCACGACCCACCCAGGGAATATCGGTGCTGCAGCGCGAGCCATGGCCAATATGGGTCTAGAACACCTTTACCTGGTGCAGCCGCGTACTTTCCCGTCGGCAGAAGCAACCGCCCGGGCCGCGGGAGCAGAGGGGCTGCTGTGCACGGCGAAAGTCTGTGAGACATTGGACGAAGCGGTTGCCGAGTGCGGACTGGTAGTAGGCAGCACGGCCCGGGAGAGAAGGGTACGTTGGCCTGCTCTGGATCCTGATTTAGCTATGGCAATGGCATTCAAACAAGGGCAAGCCGGTAATGTTGCACTGGTATTTGGGCAGGAAGCCAGCGGCTTGACCAATGATGAACTCGATCGGTGTCAGGTTCATGTCCGAATTCCCGTTGACCCGGTGTTTCCATCGGTCAATCTGGCTGCGGCCGTGATGGTTCTATCCTACGAATTGAAAAAAGCTCATATTCGTGCCGAGGAAGAGGGCCTCGGGCAGGATGGACCGCGATCGCTGGAGTCCACAGAAGGACCGCTTGCGACAGCGGAGAAGGTGCAGGGTTTCTTTGTCCATCTTGAAACCGTGCTCAGAGAAATCGGATTTCTGAACAGCCCTTCGGAGAAGCTTCTCAGAAAGGTCAAAAGAATCTTCAGTCGAACTCCGTTACTGGATGACGATATCAATATTTTACGGGGCGTGTTGAGTGCTATCCAGGGCCGTAAGGCGCGGGATAGCGGCGCAACGCGGATTCGGTAAAAAGGACAGAATTTTGATAAAATATGGGCCGGTATGCTGCCGGTGATCAGGAAATAGATTGATCGACCCGTAGGCATGCTGCCAGGACCAGAAAGAAAGCGACGAGTACACAAACGATGGCGATAACACTGACCGAAGCTGCTGCCAGTCGAGTGAAGTCCTATTTAAGCAACAGGGGCCGGGGCGAAGGTCTGCGTCTGGGAGTCAAGACCACGGGCTGTTCCGGCCTGGCCTACGTTGTGGATTATGCTGATGAAGTAGGTGATCAGGATACCGTCTACTCCAGCCGGGGCGTCAAAGTCATTGTGGCAGATGACAGCCTCAGATATCTTGAAGGGACAGAGATCGACTATGAGGAAGACGGACTGTCGGCTACCTTCAAATTCAGAAACCCGAACGTCGCCGACGAATGCGGGTGCGGCGAGAGTTTTACTGTCGACTAAATCAGCGGTTCCCACGCAATTCCGCGGATCTGTTCTGGGAGGGCCGGTGGCGCCCTTTTCTTGTGAAATGACTGAATCCTCAGCCGGCATGGATTGCGGATCCGACACCAGCGCTATCTCGGCTGTCGGCCGCAGCGCAGCGGTCACTACGCTGGGGTGCAAGGTGAACACCTATGAGTCGAACGTTATTGCCCAGGGGCTGAGGGAGCGGGGCTGGTCGCTGGTTGATGACCAGAAACCAGCTGATCTCTATGTCGTAAATTCCTGTACTGTGACGGCGGAAGCCGATAAGCAGACACGGCAACAGATCAGGAAGCTACTGAAAAATAATCCCGAGGCGATCGTTGTGGTGACGGGTTGTTACGCGCAGATGAATCCTTCAGCGTTGTCACAGATTAAAGGTGTTCGACTGGTCATCGGTAATGATCATAAATTTTCAATCCCTGAGATCTGCGGTAATCTCGTTCCGGGTGGTGACACCGAGGTGTTGGTGGGTCGCGTTGATGATGCTGCCCACGCAGAACTGGCACCCTTGTCCGGTTTCAGCGGGCGCTGCCGGGCGTTTGTACAAGTACAGCAGGGGTGTGACCAATCCTGTACCTTTTGCGTCATACATCAGGCCCGCGGCACCAGTCGATCGTTCGAGTCGACCAAGGTTCTGGTTCAGGTCGCCAAACTCATCGGGGCCGGTTACCGCGAAATCGTGATCTGTGGTGTCGACCTTGGCACTTATGGCATGGACCTGCCCGGTGGAGCAAGTCTGGGCAGAGGACAGGGGCTTGTCCAACTTCTCAAAAGCATCTGCAGTGTTCCAGGTGAATTTCGAGTCCGAATCAGTTCTATAGATCCCATACATATCACGAGTGAACTGCTTCGGCTAATGGCCGATGACCGGAGAATATGCCCTCATCTTCACGTCTCGATACAAAGTGGTAATGACCTGATACTTAAACGCATGAAGCGCCGTTATGATTCGCGCTATCTATATGACCACCTTTCGGAAGCCCGGGATCTAATTTCGGATCTGATGCTGGGTGCGGATCTGATGGTGGGGTTTCCCACAGAGTCAATTGACCAATTTGGCGATACCCTGGCAGTGATACAAGATCTGGGGATCTCATTTCCACATGTTTTCAGTTTCTCGTCGAGAGAGGGAACACCGGCAGCGAGAATTCCGCGTCAGGTGGCTCGCGTCGAAAGGCGCCGACGATCTGAGGTATTGCGTGCGGCCGGCAGAGAAGTTTTGGATCAAAACCTTGGGTGCTGGGTGGGTCGCCGATCGGTGGTTTTGCTGGAGCGGTCGGCCGGTCAAAATAGGAACGGATACAACGCACGGCTTGCCAATTACATTCCGGTAAGAGTCGATCCGGGCCGTCGACCCCCGGGCGAGTTTATGGAGGTAGAGATTCGGGGTACAGAAAATGGCTGTTTGATTGCCGAGGCCACAAGCAGAGAATAAACTTCAAGACGCCGCTCCTGGCGCTCACAATCAGCGTTCCGACCGCAATTGCCCTGGCAACCTCCGATTTGCGTCAAGTGTGATGAACTACACCCACAAGTCTGTTTAATTAATCCATCAGAGGACGATTATATGCCCCTTGAAAGGACTCTATCTATTGTCAAACCCGATGCCGTTGATAAGAACATCATCGGGAAGATCTATGAGCGATTCGAGTCTGCAGGCTTGAAGATCATTGCCTGTCGTATGATTCACCTCAATCGGGAACAGGCGGAAGCTTTCTACGCAGTACACAAAGAGCGCCCGTTCTACGGGGAGCTTGTGCAATTCATGACATCCGGGCCAGTAGTGGTCCAGGTGCTGGAGGGCGAAGACGCTATCCGGAGTAACCGAAGAGTGATGGGGGCGACCAATCCGGCGGAAGCTGAGCCGGGAACGATCCGGGCTGACTTTGCTGATTCGGTACAGGCCAATGCAGTACACGGCTCAGATGGGCCGGATACCGCACGGTCCGAAATCGCGTTTTTTTTCGACGAAGACCAGATCTGCCCGAGGGAGTGAAGGTTTGGTTCAGAACCAGCGGCTGAATATTGTCGGTATGGATCGGGAAGCCATGCAGGGCTTCCTGGCGACGCTGGGTGCGCCTGAATTTCATGCTCGGCAGGTTCTGCAATGGATATATCAGCGTGGCGTCTGCGACTTTTCTGAAATGACTGATCTCAGTAAAAAGTTGCGGGTCCAGTTAGATAATATCGCCAAAATCAGCTTGCCGGAAGTGGTGTCATCTTTCTTGTCCAAGGATGGAACATTCAAATGGCTGATCAGGCTGAACGATGGTAACTGTATCGAATCAGTATTTATTCCGGAAGAAGATCGGGGTACTTTGTGCGTTTCCTCACAGGTGGGCTGCGCTCTGAACTGCTCTTTTTGTGCAACAGCGCGACAGGGCTTTAACCGGAACCTCGACTCCAGTGAGATTATCAGTCAGGTACTGATAGCCAAAAACCTTCTGCAGTCATCGGGATACAGCGAGCGGCCAGTTACCAATGTTGTGATGATGGGAATGGGTGAACCTCTCTTGAACTACCAGGAAGTGATCTCGGCAATGCGTTTGATGCTTGATGATTTGTCCTTTGGATTGTCCCGGCGACGAATCACGCTGAGTACGGCTGGAATGGTCCCGGCGATCAAAAAACTGGGTAGGGATTGCCCTGTGAGCCTGGCGGTATCGTTGCATGCGACAAACGACGAATTGAGAAACAAGCTTGTACCCCTGAACAAGAAGTACCCGATTCAAGAGCTTCTGGACGCGTGCCGGCATTATCTTCAGGGAGAACGGCGACAGCGAGTAACGTTTGAATACATCATGCTGAAGGGAGTGAATGATTCCAGGGAAGAGGCCCGCGAGCTGTGCCGCCTACTGGCTGATATACCATCAAAAGTGAACCTGATTCCCTTCAATCCGGTACCCGGCATCGATTTAGAGGCGAGCGAGCCCGATGTTTTAGATGCCTTCCGCGAAACAGTCCTGTCTGCTGGAATCATGACAGTCACCCGGCGGACCCGAGGGGCAGATATTGATGCAGCCTGCGGTCAGCTGGCCGGTCGATTCCAGGATAGAACGCGGAGGACTTCTAGGCTCTCATGAGACGAAATCAAATCCTCAAGCTGCTGATATTTGCCACCGGATTGCTGTTCTCATCGGGGTGTGTTGTCGAGCCGGTTGAGAATGCCGGCTGGACCATAGAGCAGCGAGTCAATCTGCATACCCGTCTCGGAATCGGCTACCTCCAACAGGGACGCTTAGCAGCTGCCCATGAGGAAATTGAATACGCCCTTAAACTCGATTCCAATAGTTCAGGCGCCAACCATGCGATGGCCTTACTACAAATAGAACTCGGCGAGCCAAATCTTGTTGATCAGCATTTCGAAAAGGCGCTGGCGGGCGATCCGAAAGACCTTTCCGCCCGCAACGATTACGGGATGTATTTGTGTGAAAGTGGTCGAATTGAAGCCGGAATCGAAGAGTTAAAAATGGTTTTGCTGGACCCGCTAAACGATGCCCCCTATAAGGGTCAATATACGATTGCTGTGTGTTTCAGCAAAAAGAAGCAGTATCAGAAAGCTGCTCATCATCTTTCAACGGCGTTGGCGGCCCGTCCTGAAAACCGCTTTATCCTTTATGAGTCTGCTGTAGTCAGCTACGAGCTGGGAAAGTTCCTTTCAGCCAGAGGATACCTGGAGCGGTACTTAGAACACGGAACCCCGTCGGCCGACAGCCTGCTGCTGGCAGTCAAGAACGAGTTAAGACTGGGGTCCAATGAACTGGTGCAGCTCTATGCTTACCAGTTGCGCTCGAAATATCCGACCAGTCTCCAGGCCCAAAAAGCCCGATCTCTCTTGCGGGGGGAAGCCCCCGATGGCTGAAGTTGAGCAACAGGGTATATCGACACCTGGGGAGCTGCTGCGTAGCGCTAGACAGGTTCATGGGTGGAGCATCGAAGAGGTTGCGGTTGAACTGAATCTGCTGCCGGATGTCATACAAGCTCTAGAAAATGACGACTACCAAGGCTTAGCTGGTCGCACCTATGTAGTGGGATATTTGAGAAGTTACGGCAAGCTTGCCAGCGTCAATGTAGACGGTGCGATCGAAGGTCACTATGCACTGATGCCGCCGGCCCAGGATGGACCCGGCACGATGACCGAAGATCTTGTACGACGCCAGCCGGTTGCTATTCACTATCGCTGGGTGGTCACCGCGCTGGTTTTAGTAGTCGTTGTTGGTGGGTTATACGGGGCTTATCTCAAGCGTTCGGATGATGTAGCCAAAATTCCTTTGGCAGAAGTGAACAAGCCGGAACCCGTCGCCGCATTGGTCCGGGAGCCGTTGCCAAAAACAATTTTGCCGACCAAGGGGGCAGACCCACCACCTTTGAAAGGCGATGGAGAACCGGAGCCGGATGCTATAGCTCTCCTTGAAAAAGAAAAAAATGACAGTACGTCAAACGTCGAGCGACTGAAAGCAGAGCAGAATCCGGCGGGGGAGACGCCCGCTTCCGATCGCTCAGCGGTTAGCCCTGTAGCGAATGCTGCATTGACCGCCGACGAGGAAGCGACGGATCCGGTGCCAGTTTCAAGCGGATCTGTTGACCAGGGCACTGCTCAGCCAATTTCTGAACCAGCGGCCTCGCCACCCGTACAGACTGAGCCTCGAACTAATATCCGGTACCCGTCCAGGCAACGATCTGAATCTTCCGTGCGTGAAATTGTCGCCAATAGCTTTATAAAGACCCGGTTTACGGATGTGATAAACGTGCCGGGAGGGCAAACGATGGCATCACGGGTGGTGCCAGACAGTCGGCCGCCGGTCGACGAGGTGAAGGTCAAAAAGACGAGCGGCAGCGCAACCAATAAGTCTGAACAGCGGCAGAAGGTCGTGCTTGTGCCGGACCGTGAATTGAGGGTTGTAGTAAAGGAGAGCAGTCAGGTGATTGTATGGGATGGTGATGGGGTGCAGTTGTTTCGGGACTATCTCAGGGCCGGAAAGGCAGTGACCGTATCCGGTACGCCTCCTTTTGATGTGCAGATACAGTCGGCCGAGGGCGCAAAAGTCTTTTACACCGGGAAATCTATCTATTTTTCGGTACCCAAGAGTGGTCAGCATGCTCGGTTTTTAGTTGGGGTAGAGGATTGAACACGGTGACTAAGTCAATAAGATCAGTCAGGGGAATGAATGATTTGCTGCCAGGTCGCTTGAATTTATGGTACGACCTAGAGTCCGCTATCCGAAACGTTGTCGAGGCTTACGGTTACCGAGAAATACGTACGCCCCTACTTGAACATACGGAGTTGTTCGAGCGATCTATAGGAGAGCAGACTGACATTGTTGAAAAAGAGATGTATACGTTCCGCGACAACAATGGGGATAGCCTGACGCTTCGTCCCGAAGCCACCGCGGCTTGTGTGCGGGCCGGTATCGAACACGGGTTTCTATACAACCAAACCCAGCGGCTCTGGTATCTGGGCCCCATGTTTCGTCACGAACGTCCACAGAAAGGGCGGTACCGGCAGTTTCATCAATTCGGGATAGAAGCATTGGGTTGGAGAGGACCGGATATCGATGCTGAAATTCTTCTCGTGGGAACAAGATTGTGGCGACAGCTGGGCCTCACAGGTCTTAGGCTAGAGATCAACACGCTCGGCTCGAACGAAGCACGGTCGATGTTTCGAGAGTCGCTCCAAACCTATCTGAGTGGCCGTCGTGAAGAAATTGACGATGACAGCCGGCGGAGGCTTCAAACCAATCCGCTTCGTATACTGGACAGCAAGGATCCTGATACTCAAAAGGTGCTCGAGGACGGACCCGACTTGTCTGACTATCTCGGTGACGAAGCACGGGCGAATTTCGATACACTGCAGAATCTTCTGACGGCCAATGGTGTCGAATACCACGTTAATACCCGCTTGGTGCGCGGCCTGGACTATTACACAGGACCGGTATTCGAATGGACCACGGGTTCTATGGGGGCGCAGAACGCAATCTGTGCCGGCGGGCGTTATGATGAATTGGTTAGCCAACTCGGTGGACGAGGAATGCCGGCGGCTGGTTTTGCCTGCGGATTGGAACGACTTGTGGATTTGTATGAAAATTCCGGCGGTTCTGATAACGCAGAGCCCCATGATGTCTGGATCTGCGTCCTCACAGAGGATGCTGCGAGCCAGGGATTTTTGTTGGCTGAGCACCTGCGGGACCAGCACTTGAAGGTTATTGTCAATTGCGGGGGCGGTGGATTGCGTAAACAGTTGAAAAAAGCGGATCAAAGCGGAGCGCGGTTCGCTGTGGTTATTGGCGAGGACGAGCTCAGGAGTCAGACACTCACGTTAAAATCCCTGCGAACCGACGAAGTACAGATCAGATTAACTAAAGCCGAACTCGTCGAATACCTTAAACCCGCGTGTTGAAACCCAGGCCCAAGGAGCCGTTGGATGGCAGAAAATAGAGAAAAACCTATTCAAATCCAAGTTGCCGAGGACGACGATGCCGAGAAGCTTCGAGAGTGGTGGAAGAAGAACGGCATGGGGATCATCTCCGGTATCGCCCTTGGCGTGCTCGGTGTGGGGGGATTCAAAGGATGGGAAATGTACACCGAGCGTAGAGCCCTGACGGCATCAAACCTTTACCAGGAAATGCTGGCGCGGCAGTCCGCAGGGTCTAGCGCTCAAGCAAAAAATTTGGCCTTACGACTCAAAGATGACTATGGTGCAACACCATACTCTGATCTGGCGGGGCTGATGCTCGCCAAACTTGCTGTCGAAGAAGAGCGATCGGGCGATGCTGAGGGCTATCTCAAAGAAATCATGGCTGAGGCGGAAGATCACTCGATGCGGCACATCGCCAGGCTACGTCTGGCCCAGATTGAGTTGGCTGAGGGTAACTACCAGAAAGCGGAGAAGCTTTTGTCTGTCGAAGAGTACGGAGGCTTTGAGTCAGAGTATTCTGAGATCCTCGGGGATGTCTATGTCGAACAGAAGTTGTGGAAGAAGGCGAGAACGGCATATGACCGGGCATTGGAGAGCCTGGATTCGTCGGCTGGGGCGGACCAGATTCTCACCGCCAAGCGAAACCTTGCAATGCAGTCGGCTGGAGATCAGTGACAAAAATACGCCTTGCAGTTTTGTGGATGTGCTTGTTTGGTGTAGCGTGTTCCCCACGACCGGTACATTTCATGCAGGAAGGACCGGCGGCATCGAAGGCTCCTGATAATCCGGGCGGCAGGATAAGACCACTCTGGAAATTCGATACCGGCAGGGGATATCGGTCAGTCGACGTAGTCCTATGGCCTGCCGTGCAGGACGGTCATGTCTACGCGGCAGACCCCAAGGGTCGGGTATACGCGTTAGACACCGGGTCGGGCCACGTGGTTTGGGAGACAGACCTTGATCTGCCGCTCTCGTCAGGAATAGGTCTGGGAAGGGACCGGGTCGTCGTGGTCTCCGATGAGGGCGAACTGGTGTCGCTCAATCGACGGGACGGTGTAAAGGACTGGAGTATTCAGATCGGGGCGGAGGTGCTGGCTCGACCCGTTGTCAGCAAGTCCATAATTGTCCTTAGAACCGGCAGCGGCCGGGTGATAGGGGTTGATGGCGAAGACGGGTTTATCAGATGGCAGGTTCAGCACAATGTCCCTGGTCTGAGCGTTCGTGGGCTATCCACACCGGTAGTAATAGGCAAAGTGGTCGTTGTAGGGTACGCCAGCGGGCGTTTATCGGGAATAGATATTTCAACGGGACGGGAACTTTGGAATGCGCCGATCTCCAGGCCGGCTGGAACCAACCAGATCGATCGTCTTATTGATATCGATTCCGACCCGTTGTGGGCAGACGGGCTGCTGTATGTCGCTGCCTATCAGGGTGGTGTCAGCGCACTATCTCTAAAGGATCAAAAAATAGTCTGGCGTAACAGAACATCCACCCTGCGTAACCTCGCTGCAAGCCCGGAGCAGCTGCTGGTAACGGTTGAAGACGGCGGATTGTCGGCCCTGGAACTCGAAACCGGTGAGATTCAGTGGCGTCAGTCAGCGTTCGTGGGGCGAGGGGCGTCCAACCCCATTGTGGCTGGATTAGGTACAACAGGTGCGGTAGGGGATTATGAAGGATTTGTCTACCTAGTTGACCTTGAGCGTGGCGAGCTAGTTGGACGGGGTCGTGTACGCGGCGGTGCCGTCATCGGGCTATTTGGTGCTGATCGTTCCGGTGTTTTCTACAGCTTGTCAGAGAACGGAGTAATCAGCGCCTGGAAGGTTCCACAAGAGGGGTAACCCGACAGTAATCGGACAACAGGCTGGGTAACCCCAATTCAGTAAGGATACATAACCCAGACGGCAGTAAAAGTCACGGTTCCACAGACGTCCTATGCTCCCTGTTATCGCAATCATCGGTCGCCCCAATGTCGGCAAGTCAACCCTCTTTAATCGGCTGACCCGCAGTCGCAAGGCTCTAGTTGACGACCAGCCCGGGGTCACCCGGGACCGTCTCTATGGCGTAGCGAAGGGGCATGGTCGACCCTTTCTGGTCGTCGATACAGGCGGTCTTTCCTCAAACAGTGACGCTCTGGACGATCAGGTTAAGGCCCAGGTCGACCATGTCATTGACGAGGCCGATGTCTTGATCTTTTTGACAGACGCACGGACAGGTTCGAGCGCAGATGAATTCGACATCGCCACGAAATTAAGGCGCAGTGGTCAGTCCGTATTTGTAGGCGTCAACAAGGTAGAAGACCTACAGTCCGATACTGTTGTTGCGGAATTTAACGAACTTGCCCTGGGTTCGCCCTACGCGATATCGGCACTTTCCGGGATTGGTGTATCCGAACTGATGGATGACGTAGTGGGCTCGTTGCCGGGAAGCCGAGATGACCAGGAAGAGATTGACCGGTATCGTGTAGCGCTGGTCGGCCGGCCGAATGTGGGAAAATCAACGTTGGCCAATACATTATTGGGTGAAAGCAGGATTATCGTTTCGGATCGGCCAGGCACCACACGGGACAGCATAGAAGTTGCCCTGGACCGCTACCCGCAGAAACTCCTTTTGATCGACACCGCCGGTGTCCGCCGAAAATCTAAGGTGCGTGAAACTATCGAGAAGTTCTCGGTCGTTAAAACGCTGCAGGCGATATCAGACTGCCACGTCGTGGTTCATGTGGTCGATGGACATGAAGGTCTGATGGAACAGGATGCGACTATCGCCGGGCTTATTCAGGAAAGCGGCCGTTCTGTTGTGGTAGCGGTTAACAAATGGGATGGCATCGCACGTTCGGACAAGAGCCGAATTCGAAGAGAGCTGTCACGGCGTTTTGCATTTCTACACCAGCATGAGACACTCTTTATTTCCGCGCTCCATGGGAGCGGTGTGGGTGAAGTTGTTAACGCC